>JAHQXB010000136.1 GCA_029856435.1 Candidatus Jordarchaeia archaeon | reverse complement strand
ACATACTTACGACAAGGCCCCGCTGACCCGTTTTTCTCCAATAATCTACTCTGTGAAATCGCCCTCCCGATGGTTTGGAATTTTCGCTGAGAACGTGTTTTACACCTATATAGCAGGGTTATGGGCGAAAAATTTGTGGGTGTCACCCCCCATATTCTTACATGCAAAAGCCCTTCAGGAGGTGACACCAAATGAGGGACAAAATTATAATAAGTGGGTTGAAAAATATATACTTTTCGCCCTAAGAGAACGAGAAGGCGCCTTAAAGTATGTGGGTTGTTGGGATGGGTGATGCAGATTTATTCGGTTCCATCTCCCTAATAAGGCTCCAAATCGTGAATGAAGCCCTATAAACACCCCTTTTTTGAGGCGAAACCGAACGATTCTATATCACCCTCTAACAGTACAGATAACCAAATCTAAGAAGCGAACAAGACATAAAAGGAGGAGATAGCGCTGTTGGATTTGTCCTCATACGGTTCAAATTAATGGTTTTCCTTCCGTTTTACTCTATTATCTTCGCTTTTAAATAAAGTTCGACTCTCATGTAGAAGTTGTTTTCAACTAATTTGTCAATTAATTTCAAGTATTCCTCTTTTGAGATGAGCTTGTTTCTGTAAGCTAATCTCAGGACGTATATTGTTCCTCGGGGAGTTAGCTTCAACACCTTTGCTGTTTCTCTAGCGTGTGTTTGATCCATAAGGATTTGTGTTTTCCTCCTTTTGGCAAGCAGTATGGCTTCTGCTTCACCCCGGTGGATTCTGAATGCTTTGGCTATCTTTTCTGCTTCGGTTTCGTTTACTTCGACTACGTTAATCCAGCCTTCCCTTTCTGCCTCCTCCACAAGGTAGGCGTCAGGGTGCCCCTCAAGCTTTCCTCTCTCCACAACTTCTTCCCAGACCCCGCGGGGCAAGAGCACCTTCGAGAATTTTTTCTCTAGAAGGTGAAGCATGTTAATCTTTGAAAGGTAAATGAGGGGTGTTGCGTTCGAGACTATCATTGGCTATCAGCAGCTTCAATGTCTTCCAATAGGTCGCTCAAACTGTACTGGTAGGGAATGCCACGCTCAGCCGCCTTCTTGATCATTTCTCTTAGACTAACATCGCACATCTCTGCGGCTTTCCACAGTGTTATTTTACCCTCAGCATAGAGCTTCAGAGCCTTCTGAGTTTTCCAGTCCTTGATGCCCCGAGAGAGAATCATTTTTATCGCTGTCGACCTGTCAACTCCGAATTCCTTCCCATACTCATCTATCTCTCGGGCGAGACCCTCATCAATCCTTGCGCTAATCACCACAGTCATAAGAACCACGTGTATACAAATATTCGAAATCGTATATAATTCTAACCCCACACACCAATCGCAACACCCCTCAAAGGGACCCAAACTGTCTACCCCGGCGGCTCCAAAACCCTAATACAAAGAACAAACTGCACCAGCCCCCAATACTCAACTCAAAACTATTAAATTCATAAACACAGAAGATCCCCCTAGAATGGAAAAGAAGTGATGTGGTGAAGCGCAGCAACCAGAATTGTCTTCTCACGGCATTATACCTGTAAACTCTCTCGGTTTGAAAGGTTTCTTTTCCAAGAATTCTTTGACCCTTTCCCTGAACTCCGGAGTAGTCCAAACCATCGCGGTTATGTCCCTCGCAAGTCTGAAGGTTAGCATGCTGAGATCCGTCCAGAACCTAAAAACTGATTTCACCACTCTGAACGCCTGGGGACTGGACTTATCAATGATTTCCAGCACCAGATTTCTCGCCTCCTCCTCAACCATGTCGTCTTCGACAACCCTGTTGATAAGCCCGTAGGTGTACGCCTCCTCAGCGTTCAGCAGTTTCTGGGTGTAGACCATTTCCCTAGCCCTCCTGTCACCGATGAGGAAGGGAAGCAGCTGTGTTCCTCCGCCAGAGGCGGTTGACCCCACGCCCAGCTCGGGCTGACCGAATCTCGCTGATTTCCCGGCGACGACGAGGTCGCACATCATAGCCAGCTCGTTTCCACCGGCGACGCAAGCGCCCTTCACAACGGCGATTGTCGGCTTCCCGGTCTCTCTGAGAAGGTCGAGGTTTCTCCAGTACGCGCCAAGCCACCTTAAGCCCTTATCGAGACCATAGCTGCTTATCTCCGTAACGTCGGCCCCGGCGCAGAAGGCCTTTCCCATACCCGTCAGCAGAATCGCCTGCACCCCAGGATCCCTGTCCGCCTTGACTAGGGCGTCCCAGAGCTCATTCATCATCTCAAGATGCAGAACGTTCAACCTTTCCGGGTAATTGAACCTTATCCACAAGAGTCTACCATCTTTCGGATCCTTCTCCACAATCAGCTTCTTGTACGGTCCGTAACTAACATCCAAAGCCATAAATCTCACCGAACCCAAAGAAAACTTCAGACCAATAAATAATAATTTAGGTGAACTTATATACATCTTTTTTGATGATATAAAACTTTTAAAAAATAACTTAAATGTGGGAGAGTAAAGTAGTATAGGTGGGTGTGCATGCACCCTTTAATGAAGAACGAGGATGAGAGAATTGATGAGGGCTAAAGCAGAGAACACCTCGGTCACCCCTGCTATCAAGAGAGCCAGTCTCGTAGGAGGCGGTCTCTGCCCTAACATACACCCCAAGGAATAGCTGTTACTCCCCCGGGGAATAAAAGCATTTTGGTGTTCGAAGGGAGCGTTTATAGGGCTTCTTTTCCGATTTAGAGTCTCGAAATGAGGGGTAGAATTGGACTAATCTACATCACCAAGTTCATAATGTTCCAAAAATTTAGGAAATTAAAACTCCCAAAGGGGGGAGGATCGGTAGAGCGCTGATTACAAAATTCGCCACTGGTGCCATATGTTTAAGCAACACTTCGGGGGGCTGAATTTTTGTGGTGGCCTTGCCTTTAGCCTGCCTCCGCATCCCTTCCCACCTCCATTTTTCTACACAAAGGTGTTAAAAAGGTGGGGGAATGGTTTCTCTCAAAGCCAGCCACAAAAACAGATCCCTACAAACAGGAGTGCTGCCTAAACATGTGGACTGGTGGGTCTCCTCTAGGCTTTTTTGTCTCTTTACTTGGCTTTGAGTATTTTGTAGTTTTCTTCTAGGAATTTTTGTAATTTGGGTTCCTGTGTGACGATTTTTAATTGTTCCATGTTCCAGTGTTCATCCTTCTTGCCCTTCCATATACCGTATATTTTGGTTTCTGGACTTATCTCTAGGACTCCGTAGAATACTGCTGCGGTGTATAATAGTTGTGCCACGTCTTCCCATTGTACCTTCAAATTTTTGGTAAAATCTTTGGGGTGTTCGAGTCGGATTCCTTTGAGTGTGAATGCTTTTGCCTCTTCAACAAATTTTGAATCTTCGCTGAAGACCATTATGTCTACGTTTCTCCTTTTGGAGAATTTTTCCAGTGACTCAATTATATTTTTGTCTCCTGCCTCTCCCTCCAGCTCTTCGACATACTCTTTTTTCGACATTTTACGGTACTCCACGTACCCCACTTTTTGGAGGCGTTCGCTAAGCTTTAACTGGTTGAAAAACTCTCCCAAAACTTCCTCGCTCAGCCCAAATATTCCACACATTTCTGAAATTTCCTTTTTCTCATATTTACTGTCTAATCCCACAAGTTCTCTGAGTACACCCAATGGGGCTGCAAACCCCGCTTTTAGTCTTGCTCCTCCCGGAAGCCTCGTTTTCGCGAGAAGATTTGAAACCAGAGTATAATATCTTCTCCTAAGAGCTACAGTATCAAAAGAGAGGAAAACCGCTCTCTCAGCGCTCAAAGGATCCCTATTTACCGCTTTAACAATTCTTTCACTCAGTTCCTCCCATTTGTGGGGCTTAATTACTCCCGAAGCCAGAAGCATGTTAACGTAATCCGTGTATTCTGGAATTTCGTCCGCAAACTTGTCGCCCCTCTTTCTGAGCTTTTCATAGTCCTCGTATTGGAGCAATCCGCCGATTTCAGAACAATCCTTGTGGCTTTTTCCCAGCTTCACCCAGAACAACTCATGGTTAAGCAGAAGGGACTTCGCACTGAATGAATCGGTTCCCACCGAAAACAAGCCGTTCAAAAATAGGAAAAGGTCATCTAGGGCTAGGTGAAACCAGTTCATTTAGGCAACTCCCTCCCATATTCTAAGAGGTTAATCAGCCTCTGTTGGTTGAAGGGAATCAGAACAAAAGGCCTATTCTGATAGGAGCTATCATAGAGGTGCAAATAGTACAACTTACTCACACAGTACTCAAAACCCACCATCATGGCGTAGGCACTCATAAACTTTCTGCCGGGAGTCATATCAATGGCCACCTCATTACCCTTCTCCGACTCCACAACACTCCTAAACAGTTTGGCAAAGCCGTCAATGTCCTCCTCATCAACTTCATGGTCTTCAAACTCGGCACTAATACCGTATGTGCCCAGAATTCTTCTCACATACGCCTTCACGATTTCAGCGTTCCTTTTAACCTTCTGATTCTGGATGAGATGCACCTTCCCAGGCATAAATTCTTCACCCTCAAGAATACAGGCGGCCCAAAGAGTATTAATCACCGCAAAAGGATTCTCTCCCACAGTAGTAATCCAAACCCTCATAAACTTCAAACTCCTCCAAAAAACATCAAATAAAAAATTGTTCTCTCCCCTTAAAAAATCTTATCAAAAAATGGGGTCGTTAACAGTTTCCGGGGACCTTATTGTAAGTATGTAGTTTGTTGACATAATTGTGTGCAGGGTTAGCCAGTCTTACCCCCCTTTAGGCTTATATGGAAGGAAGCCCTGTAAAACCTACTTTTTTTGAGAGGAAAAAACGATTATGCATAGAAGGGAAGCCACACACCTAAGACGAGACCCGTTCTTTGTGTACATAATGTTTTTAGGGGTCTTCTGCACATGGGACATATCTTGAGGACTGGCTTGAGCCGGAGCTGCTTGGTGAATGGTGAAGGTAACTCAGTTTTCGCTTTACCTTCAGCCAGTTCCTCCATCATTTGAGACCACTTCCGTTTCGTTAATAAGTCAGCCCTTTAGTACTACATATTAGTCCCTCAAAAACTTTACACTGCATTTCGAAAATTACAAGTCGCAGCGACAAGAAAGCCTACGATTTTAACTGTGGGACGAATTGTCAATAAGTCTAAATGACGGTGCCGTCGGAGCCTTAAAAATAGCTAGCCTCCATGGAGGCGAGGTTAACGGGCTGGTGGCACAGCCCCCGCTAAGGTGGAGTGGAGTGAGGTGGAAGCCTAAAAAGGGCGATGAACACAGAGCCGATGAAAACCTTAGAAGAGGAAATCTCCCGGCTTCAGCCGTGGAGAGTGT
>JAHQXB010000079.1 GCA_029856435.1 Candidatus Jordarchaeia archaeon | reverse complement strand
TTGCAAAAACTAACCCTGCCCTATCACTTCCCAATTCATCCCTAGCAAGCCAGAAAATGGGAACCGCCCCCAGCGACAAAAAGAAGGACTGCAAAACCAGAAGAGTCAAAGGACTAGGATAAATGTTATAGATTGGGAGGAGAAGGTAAAGTATGGGGTCGAGGTGATATGCAAAATGAGTACCTAATTCGGGGGTGTTATAGAAGAAAAGTCCACACTTTAACGTGGACCAAAGACTCTGTTCAAATATGCCTAGGTCACCAGCATATGTTTGAAAGGCGAAATGCTTAACCACAGTAAAATACGAAAAGACAACCGTGTAAATTGCTATGAACAAGTATAAAAGGTATCGCGCCTTTGCCTCCACAAGTTCCAATAAGAGATTTTGAAACACCAAAATTCTTATCCTAACTCTACTCAAAGCATTCACACTCTTTTAGATAAATAAGCATTATTACCTATTCAAATATTAAAGTTTGCTACATCTCTTCTAGTTCTTTTTAGAGCGTTACATCCATTACGCTCGTTCCGCAATTTTTCGTCTTACCTTCGTTGGAGACAGAATTCTCTAAAGTTGTTTCAAGAATAGAGAATGTTAAATCCCCTTCGTATGCAGTTGTCTGACCTACCTTAAAAAAAATAGCGGTAAATAAGTTGAACCATTTAAAGAAAAAGGTGTCTTTCAATCATAACATATTGTGAACCCGATTTGTTTTCATAAAATAGTTTTGTTGGGGGGATTCGTTTGTTTCACCTTCCATAGATTTTTAAACTCATTTATGGGCTTGTTTGTGGTTATGGCTGTCATATGTTTAGCTGCGTGTTGGTTGTGGTTTGAGTTACTATTAGGCTGAAACTTGGAATGGATTCTGGGTGGAGTCGTGTTCGTTGAACATGTCTTTGGATCAAGAGTTTAGGTGTGGTTTAAATCCTTTTGCGAAGGTGTGCCACTCTTCAGCTGATTCGAGAGTCGAAGGTACTAATTAAAATTTAATCAAAAGGTTTATAGGATTTTACTACTATTTCCTTTTATTCTCATATATGTCTTTGGATTAGTTATTGTGACGGTTGGCACCAAGAATAATACTAGTCCTATCCCTTTATGCATTTATGAGAGGTATCAAAATGGCCGAGAGAAAAGATCGGAATTTGTTTTCTGTGCTAAATGCAAACTCTTTTTTGGCATTGATAAGGCAAGGATTGAAGGTCAAGGGTTTTATTTATGTTACTTTTGGAAACTTGGTTAACGCCGTTTTGGGTGGATTGTTTTATCTGGTTGCTGCGAGGATACTGAGTGTTACCAATTATGGTTACATAACTTATTATCTTTCTTTGGGTTTTTTTGTGTCTTCTATTGCGGTTTTGGGTTTGAGTGCCACCATTTCTACTTTTTATCCTAAGGAGGGGAAGGACGATTTAATCAGGGAGTCTGCCCTCCTCACCTTTATTTTGGGATTAATCGTGGGGGTGGTAACCGCCCTGTATGTATTTTTCCTCCCCGCTCCTGCTGGTTCTGATAATTTATATGGTTTGCAATTTTCGATGCAAGCGCTTATAGGTGGAAATTTGGACTTCCTTTTTATACTTCCACTGGTTTTGGGCATTGTTTTCTATACTATTGCTTTGGCGCGAGCTTTGGGTAGGCGAGAGTACAGGAGGTTTGCTTTTATTACTTCCTTTGTCCGGGTTGCAGAACTCGGCTTGGTGGCTGTTTTCTACTTTTTTTGTGCTTTTTCGGGTTATTTTCTTAAGGATATCGAGAAGTTGATGTTGGTGGCCTACATTGTTCCATTCTATCTGGTTAGTTACGACTATTTTAGAGATCTTTTCAGTGTTCGAAGAGCGTCCCTCCATTTTGCGGAGATCCGTTCAAAGTTGGCCTTTACCCTTCATACTTGGGGGATGGGATTGGCTCAAGCCTCAAGGACCGTCCTTGATAAAATTGTTATTGGCTTATTTTTCGGTTTGCTGTTCTTGGGGACTTACAATTTGGCTTTTCAATTTCTTCTAATCTTTTTGATTATTCCTCAGAGTTTACTTTCATATCTGCTTCCAGAGAAATCTGCTGGTTCCGTAAGGCGTGAAGTAGAAATCATCGGTATACTGGCTGCTGTCGCCATCACCGTTCTTGGTGTCTCCCTTGCACCCTATCTCATAAACTGGCTCTTCCCCAATTTTACTGGTAGCATTCCAACGACTCAGCTCATTTCTCTAGCTGTAATTCCCGCAACCCTTGCCAACATAAAGTCCTCCGTACTTCTTAGTGAGGAGCGGTCAAAAATTGTACTGGTAGGATATGTTTCGGCACTCATGGTTGACGTTCTGGGAATACTGTTGTTAGGCCAGCATTTTCAAGCTTTGGGTTTTGCTGGGGCGTTCCTAATTTCTCAAATTGTGTTAGCAGCTATTCTATGGCTCTCCTCATCAGAAAGATTCACAAGATTGATTAACAGGAGGCAGCATATCGTACATCAGGAGAGAATGAAACACTGACATAAACACAATTCGCTTCTTGGTACATATAAGAATTTTTGATGTTCGGTTTTCTGTCCAATTTCAATTTAGATTTTTCAGTTTTATTCTAACGAGTTGAGACTGACTATTTTTTAATGTTTAAACCTTTTTTATACGATAAATTTATTTGTTTTCAAGAATATAAACTACAGAGGAGAGTTGAACAACCTTAACCAGCTAAACAGGTATAGGAGGCCTAAAACCTAATAGAGGTGCGTGAAAATCGAGGGGGTAACTTACAGTCAAAAATCAAAAGGGGCTTTTTTCAGATGATTAGTGAACCCAACATTTACGCTTTGTATTTTATTGAGAGAGACTCTGGGAAGTGTATGTACTATCAAAAGTTCAGCGGTGTTGAGGTTGACCCTGACAGATTGTCTGGATTTATTTCCGCCATAGTTTCTTTTTCCGAGGAACTGCTACCTAAAATGGGTGATGACTGGTTAAAAACCATAGATAGGGGGAGTTTCAGCTTAATTGTGGAACGAGGGGATCACGTTTACGGCCTATTAATTGTGGACAAGAGTGTTCCTGAAGTGAGAGCAAAGCTGATAGAGCTGGTAAAAGCATTCGAAAAAAAGTTTGGACCAAAAATTAAAGAATGGAAGGGTGAAATCGGCGTTTTTGACGATTTTAGAAACGATGTGTTTAGGGTTTTCCCCGCGCAGTCAATATTACCTCAATATGTTCCCGAGCTCCTTACGAGACTCAGCAAAAATGTTGAGCTAAGCCCCAAAATGTCCGCTATCCTACAAATTTTGAAGGAGGATCCTAACACCAACTTGCAAGGAATCTCAAGAAAGAGCGGCTACGATATTGGCGAGATTTTGGAGGAAATTCGAAGTTTTGTGGTCAGGGGCTTAATCCGCTTCAAGGTTAAGGTTCTTGAGGATGACGTGTACCAGATTTCTCCAAGAACATGGGAAGCTCTAATGAAAGGAGTTTACCAACTTGAAAAAATTCAAAAAATCTATGGCGTAAAGGGGGTGGAAATTCTTTTCGCCAATGATGGAAAACGTTCTGTAAAGAAAATCGCTCAAGATTTAAGGCTTAACCCCGGCTTTGTCAAGGTTGTTCTGGGGTACTTCCTAATGGAAGGCTTCATTGAACTAGTTACCAAGGAAACTTGAAATTAAGTTTTCTAAAATGATCAAAAATAAAAAGTGAAATGTTCTCATTATAATACTATTTGGAAGAACTTTTAAATCAAAGTGGGTGTGCACTCCTTTTTATTACCCTTTTTCGTCAAAGGGGCGCCACAAAAAGGATGTTTCCAAAACTTCAAGTTTCCCGATAACACTGTCCAATGGACTTATTAACTAAAATGACAAAATTAATTTACATATTAATTTTTATTTTCGTCGAGTATATATCTAACTGTAATAGTGAATAACGTGTTTTTTAGGAGGAATCTGATGTCTGATGTTACTGTGGTTCAGACTCTTAAAAAGAGTATAGATGAACTAAAAGTGAAGGTAGACAAAAACGCCGAGGAAATTTCACGGCAGTTGGATAACTTAGCGAGTTTTATCGGAGAAAGGTTAACTGGGGTCAATCAGGAGACCAAAGCAAACCTTGAAAAACTAGCTGCGGATTTAGGGGGTATGTTTTCAAATTACAGAATAGAGTTGACTAAAAGTTTGGAGGATCTTCTTATCTCAGATGAGGCTATACTCAAGTCTATTGTAGGAAGTGTATCTTCAGGTTTTTCTACTGAGGAAAAAAATCTTTCTGCTGCTCTGACTCAGTTAAAGGATAAGGTTGGTAAGGGGTTAGATAACACTAGTACACAGTTCGCCTCTAAGAACTTGGAACTTAAGAGCGGGCTGCAGACACTGCTCGGCGACCGGGTTAAAGATTTGAATACTCGAGTTTCATCCAATCTAAACGAGAGTCTAAGAAGTTTCCAAAGCACCATAAGTGGGTTGAAAAATGAGATAGCGTCAAGTATAGACGTCTCCTCTTCTTCCTCCAAGGACTCACTTTTAAGGGTAAGAAGTAGTATAGAAAGTGTTCTCTCCGATGTGGCGAATCAACTGGAAACCTTAAATCAACATGTATTATCCGTAAAGCAACAGTTAGAAGAGTCTCTGAGGGGAACAGAATCGAATGTTTTAGAATCCTTAAAAAACATAAAGACCAAAACTAATGACATCACCGCTCTCTCGTCCGAGAATGTAACCAAAGATGTCACAAAACTTAGAGAAACCATCGAATCCAATCTTAGCAGTTTCTCCACAAGTTTTGAAAATCAACTAACCGCCTCTATAGACAAAACAACCAGAGAAGTTAAGGATAACTTCGACAATTTAAGAACCGACATTGAGTCCTCAATTGACGCCACAAGCACCAGCTCCTCCAAAGGTTTGCTAAATGCATCAAAAAGTATACAAGACAAGATAGCCGCTGAGGGGGCAAAGAGAAAAACTGCGGTAAACGACACTAAAGAAAAAATGGGCTCCCTCCTTTCAGGCGTCTCAAATAGTGTAAAGGAACAAACCACACGAATTGCAGGCAATGTTGATACCGCCCTCAAACCAGTTAAAACACAGGTTGACAGCCAAATTGCAGATGCTAAAGGAAAAGCTCTATCCGCTCTAAAACAGATTAAAGAGCTAACCATGACTGAAGTCGTGGGCACCGGAGTCATTTCCGGCTATGACAACATAAAAGAGTTTATGAGGAAATCCATGGCGCAAACCAAGTCAAATATTCTGATAGTTCTGCCCAATCTGGACGAAAAAGACGCGGAGGCAATTTCCGCCATAAATCCAAGGGTAAAAGTGGAAATATCAGCGACAGGAAACCCCAATATTCTCAAAAAACTTGCCACAAGACCAAATACCACAGTTAAGATATCAGAGACAGAAAACCTGATTGGACTGCTAAGAGACCGGGAAGAAATACTATTCGCCCCCAGAACTCCAGGCGCAAAACAAATGATTGCCGTCATAAGCGCCATGGAGGGATACATTGAGGAACTATCAAGACCCCTAAGGGAAAACCTAGTGAAGGCTAGAAAACTTGAATAAATCCGGAATAACCTCAATCTCCAACTTTTTTCAAATATGGAAAATTCTGCTCTACATCAACACATTACACGCCATTTCATCCATTTCCATTTTTAAACTTGGCAATCTCGAAAAGGAGACGCTTTTTCCACACAAATTTTAGAGGAATCCCAGAATCACAGCCAAAAAGAACGACAAGTTAATGAATGGGGAAAAGCACAAGGGACTTTTCAAAAAGGTGAGAGGCGGACTACCAAGATGCTTTAAGAGATGAAAAAGAACCTATGTTATATTGTTATAGTTGCAATTCTAGTGCTTCTAGTTTTTCTTTGGTTGGTATTCCATATTTATCCCACCCTCTCAACTCATAGTACATATCCAAAAGCTTGTCATAGTCTTCTCTGTTCATCTTTTTACCCTTGTATGGTCCGCTTGGTAGGGGCTCCTCAAACACTCTGGCCGGTGGGTAATCGTCCTTCCTTGAGATTCCAAGCCTAACGTTAACCATACGAGTCAAATTGAATATTCTTTCTGCACCCAGAAGCAGCTCTTCTTGGCTTGTGTTTAATCCCGTTGCTGCAATGTAGTATCTTGGGTAGAAATCTTGGGGTGGAAGTTTGGCTTCGCAGTACTGGAATCTACAGGTTCCTAGGGCGTCGAATAAACTGCGCTGGTGCTGTAGGAATACTTGCATTTCTACCTTCTGCTTGGTGATTCCAAAGCGGTCTGTCGCTGTTTCCCATCCAACTATTGTGGATCGGCTGTGATGGGCCCCAAGATCTGAAGTGCCGTAGGCTAGGGCCATTCCAGGTGTGGATCTTGTTTCGTAGCCTGACTGCTCTAGTCCCTTGACGTGCATGGCTAGGGATTGGCAGTTATTGCCAAAGATTTCGGCTGCCTTTTTCACTCCTTGAGCTAGTGTTTTTCCTACACCTTCAAGGTTAGCTATTTTTTCTATCAGTTTGAATATGGTTTCCGTGTTACCCCACTCAGCCTTTAAACCGTCTAATGAGATTTTTCCCTTCTGTGCGCATTCTATGGCGAAACCTATGACAACACCTGTCGAAATAGTGTCTATGCCATATTGGTCGCAGAGATAATTTGCCGCTGCTATAGCTTCTATGTTTCCCAGCCCCAAGTTTGATCCCAGTAGGGCTAGTGTTTCATATTCTGGTCCTTCGACGTATACCTGTTCTCCGTTGACTTTTGTTTTCGTTAATTTGCCACATGCAAGTGGGCAGCAGTAGCAGCCTCTATCTCCCACCTTGATTTTTTGTTCCATGCTTTCAGCGTTTATATTTTCTGATTGCTCAAAAACGTTTTCTTGGAAGTTACGGGTTGGTAGGCACGCCACCTCTTGAGCCCAGTCAAGAGCCATAGTTGTTCCGTGGCGTGTGAAAACATCATAACGCTCTGGATCGTTTTTCATCATATACTCTATTGCTTGGTCTGTGATTTCAATAACTTTTTTCAGGTCTGCCACGGGTATGTCCTTTGTTCCGCTTATGGCAATTGCCTTAATATTCTTTGATCCGAGAATTGCTCCCATTCCTGCTCTTCCTGCTTGTCGTCCATACTCAGTTGATATACAGGCAAAAAGCACTCTGTTTTCTCCGGCGGGACCTATAGTTAAGACACTTGCCTCGTTGGTTAATTCGTCTTTGATTATGGTTTCTGTTTCGAAACTACCCTTACCCCACAAGTGTTCGGCGTCCTCGAAGTCCGCTCCATTATCATTTATGTGTAGATAAATTGGTTTTTTGCTTCTGCCTTTTATGATAATCGAATCGTAGCCACATTGTTTAATATCTGTTCCTGCGGCCCCTCCTATACTGCTATCAGCCCAAATCCCCGTGAGAGGACTTATTGCGCAGATAGATATTCTACCTGATCCAGGGATAGGTAGTCCTGTGAGTGGACCCGTGTTTAAGGTTATCAGACTCTCTGGGCTGAGAGGATTAGTTTTGGCGCTTGTACTCTCCCATATTATTTTTGCTCCGAAGCCCCTTCCTCCAATTAATTTTAGCCACTGGCTTTTCTGATTCATCCAGTTTAGCGCTTTGAAGCTTCCTTTAGAAACGTCTATTAACAAGTTTTTGCCCATGTATCCCCCAATGCCCATTTAGTATTCCTCCTTCAGTGTTAATGCCTTTCTGTTGCAGTACTTTACACAAATCGGAATTTCAACATCTAATGATGCACAGAAATTACAGCTCTCCAAAAACTCAATCTTGGGTGTGGGGAACATGTTTACAACTCTGATGTGCGCCTTCTTGGGATTCACAGTTCCCGTGTTCCAAGCCGCGCAGAAAACTTGGCAAATTTTACATGCACTGCACTTAGATATGTTTATACCTATTTTACTCTGCAAAACTCATCGCCTCGCCGAAAAATAGTTGCCGTTTCTTGGGGTAAAGGAAATATCAACTCAAAAGTCGCTATAAATTTGGAACAGCTTTTCCTATTTAGTCGGAAGATAATACCCCATTGTTAAAATACCTCCAAAAGGTATTAACATGTTAAGCGCCGTAATATATATTTCTTTTGTTCCCTAGGAACTTGTTAAAGAATAAGTCTTTTTCGCGGTTTGTTTGCAATTGTTTCAAGGATTGGTGGGGTGTGGTGCAAAGCCTTCCTTTATGGTATATTTCTGCCTTGGAATTCGCAGAATCACCAGTTTACACCCGCTGGAAAGGCCAACCAGAACCCCTGAAACAACAATTTTTTAACAAGTTCGTTCCCTAGAGTAAAAAAAACAGTGTAACGGTTCTCTATTATGTCTCCCCTTAATTGTATGGAAGCTTTTGTATGTTGCCTCACTCGATACCACAGTTGAGAATAGGAATCTTCACTGCAATCTCTACAATTCCGTGATGGTAAAAAACACTTTCCTCACAAGGACATACCTATTACAATATTCTTTTAGTGGGCAAGAGGGTAAGAGAAAGTGAGTTTTGGTATTAACTGAAGATTTTTCTCAGTCCTTTTGCTTCCTCCTTTCTTTGGAATTTTTTAAGCACAATTGTTGTGGTTGTTGCTTCCACCCCTTTAGTGTTTCTTATGGCCTCCAGGCACTCATTTAAGGCGGCTACATCTTTTGCTTGGATATGCGCAACCACATCATATTCTCCACTGATTTCGTATGCTTCGGAAACCCCATTTATATTGATTATTCTCCTTATGATATTTGTAGTATAGATGTGGGGATCTGTCATAATGGAGACTAGTCCAGTAATCATTTCTGGGGATTCGCCGCTCACCTTCTGTCCTAAGATCTTCTCGGTTACCGTCACGATGTCGGAGTCTTCTATGCGTCTTTTCTTGTCAGCTAGATTCTTTATTTCCGTAGTTATCTTGGCTAATTGGTCGTCGTTGACGTTTATTCCCATTTCATCTAGCTTGGCCTTTACAGCGTGTCTACCTGCATATTTATCCACAATTATTTTTCTGGTTCTTCCCAATAGTGATGGGTCAAATGCCTCATAGGTTGCGGGATTGACGAGTACTGCGGAGGTGTGAATCCCTGCTTTGTGCGAAAAGGCGTTTGTGCCTACAATGGGCGTTGTGGGGCAGAGATAGATACCACTGTACCTCTCAACGATACTGGATAACTCAGAAAGTTTATCTAATTTTATTCCCGTATCAATGTTTAGGAGCACCTTGAGAGCCACGGAAACCTCGGAAAGAGAGGCAATTCCTGCTCTCTCTCCCAGTCCATTCACCGTGGTGTGCACCGCTGTGGCTCCAGCCTGTACCCCTGCTAAACAGTTGGCCGTGGCTAACCCCAAATCGTTATGACAGTGTAGATCCAGCTCTGCATTCACATTTGCGCGAATTTTTGAGACCAAATCATACATCTGGTTGGGAGTCATGATGCCCACAGTGTCTGCCACGCTTATTCGGTCAGCTCCCGCCTCAACAGCCTCTTTGCAGACGTGTAAGAGATAATCCGTTTCAGTTCTGGTGGCGTCCTCTGGTGTGAAGCGCACCTTTAAACCATGATCCCTAGCGTAGCTGATGGCTTCCAAAATTTTTTCTTGGATCTGCTCCTTGGTCATTTTAAGTTTGGCTTCGCGGTGGCTTTTCGATGTCCCAATGAAGATCGCCACTCTGTCTACGTCACAGTCTATGGATACGTCGATGTCGCTCTTTACGGGTCTTATGTGACTTATTATTTCCGCGTTCAGATTTTCTTTCGCAATTTTTTTGACGGCTTCCTTGACTCCATCTGAAACAATCGGGGAGCCTGCTTCAATCATTCCAACTCCTATTTCGTCGAGCTTCCTTGCAATCTCTATTTTCTCTTCTACTTTAAAGGAAACTCCGGGAGTTTGTTCTCCTTCACGTAGCGTGGAGTCTAAAATTATTACCTTCGAACCCTGCATCGAATACACGACCAATGTAATGCAATATTAACAATTAAGTTAAATTTTTTATGGTAAACACCGCTATCCTTCCAAATTAAAAATAGTGCCTTATTTTGTATCTACCACTTATAAGGATTAGCTGAAGAATCAAACTCTATTTCTAACTTCCTACATCACGAATAAGAAAATGGTTAAGAGGATTTACTCCTCCATTTCCTTTAACATCTTTACCTTTCCACCCTTAGTTATTATTCCAATCTGGCGTGCGGGGTTTCCGCCCCATAGCTGGTTTGGTGGAATCCTCGTTTTGTATGGTACTGTTGATAACGTGGCTACAATGCTGTTATCCCCTATTTCTACGCCTGGAAATATTACGCTGTTGGCTCCTATTGTAACGTTTCTCCCTAGTTTAGTTTTTCCTATAATTAGTCGGCCGCCGGCGAAGGCATGTCCTGATAATATTGTTCCTCCTCCCGCTATGGCTCCGTCGCCAAACTCCATTAGGTAGGGGTCTGCGGCAAAGTTTGCCTGTGTTGCGTATCCCATTTTTGCTCCAAGCATTCTCAAGACTACTCCACTTAGGGCGGGCATGCCGAAGGGCTGATATCCAACGTAGTGTAGTGCAAGTGTGGTTCCCAGACCGTTTATTAGCCAGTTTCTGACATTTTTGTTTTTTACATCCATCTCGTATTCTCCTTCCTCTACTGGTTTCAATGTTATTCGTGCAATGGCTATGAGTGTTAAGTTAAAAATCCATCTTGCCAGCACCACGTAAACCGGTGCAAGTGAGATTATTAGATACCAAGGGATATCTATCGGAAGAACTTCCAATAAAAGATAAGATATTCCTATAATTGGTATCATAGCTACTATTGAGGCTATGGACAAGTATCCCACTAAACGAGCAACTAGGTTGGGGGCGCCTTTTTCATATCTTGTTTTAAGTTCTTTAAGTACCTCATCTTCCATATTTTTCACACTCCCAGTTATTATACCAGAAGTATTCTTTAGTTGGTAAACTTTTGTTCCTTCGAAGTATTTGAGTTAAATTGTTAATTCAAAGAAGCTTATTACTTTTTTGAAGCATTCAGATTTGGGGCTTTTCAACCGTTATTGATAAAATTGTTTTTTGTTCGTGTTTAAAACTTAGTCAATATATATGAATGTGAGAATTGTTTAAACCGGAAACAAATTATTTAACTTTTATAGACGGGGTTTGATTTTTTGAATAGGCAGGAAGAATTTGTGAGTCGGTTGAACAACTCTAAATCATTTACTGATATTTTCAGCTTGGTCGAAGACGCGGTTATGTTGAAGTATAAAGTACGTAGAGCGGTAATGCTGGGGTTAACAGATTTGGGGGCTCAGGGAAGTTACCTTGTTGGCGCATTTCACCCAGTAGGCTCCGAGCTGATTGTTTTAAATAAAACTCCTCTTAGGAGAATAAAGGAGCAGTCACCCGAGTATTACAACGCTTACGTTTTCCACCTATTGCTCCATGAATACCTTCACAGCCTAGGTGTCTTAGATGAAAACGCTGTACGCCACTTAACCGTTGAAATATCCCGGTCTCTACTTGGAGATGATCATCCCGCAACCCAGATGGGCAATAAGGGTATCAGCCACTTCTTCCCCTTTATAACCTACCCCACACCAGAAATGGACGTTTCAGACATGAAAATCGAAATTGTTAAAAATTTTAGGCAACAAACCACAAGATACTACTGCTAATACCCTCTTCTCCTAATTGCGTTTCCACTGGCTCCGTTTTCTAGTAATTATGTTTAGAGCGTCATAAAGTGGGAGTTCCATATGTTGCCAAGTTAGGCTTTCCATTAATTCTTCAATTTTTTGTTCTTGTCCTTTAATAAGGCTTAATATAAGTTCTCCTATTTCTTGTATAAGTTGTCCCAGATTGTAGTCCCGTAATTTGGATGCCAGCCTTATAGATACATCAGCTAGCCCCGCGGCGTTTTCAGCATTGTTTAACATAAGTTGGCATAGGGCTTGGGTAACTAGTTCAGGTGCTGAAAGCTTTTCAGTATCAGGAGGGACTCGTGCTTCTTCGAAGTGTTTCCTAGCTTCCTCTTCCTCCCCACCTTCCAGATAATAACATCCAAGGATTAAGTTGATGTTTGAGAATACTAGTGGAGGAAGGTTCTGCTTTTTTGATTCTTTTCCTAAAATTTCAATCGCCTTTTTAATGTCACCCAATCTGTAGTGGCATGAGGCTAGCAGTACCGATGAAAACTCTACACCCTTATTTTTGCCTCTTTGATAATATATTCTTAAAGCATTTTTATAGTGTTCCTCGGCTCTGCTTCTGTCACCGAGAATTCGGTAACAGTTTGCAGCGCTACAATAATTTATGATGGCTTGCAGTGATGTTTTATAACTTTTACTTAGATTCTGTGCTTGTAGGACAAAGTTTTTAGCTGCTTTGATTAAAAAGTTGCGGTGCTCATCTAGATTTCCCAATGCACGATACGCATAGGAAACCCATAGGTAAACCTTGCCTATACTATCTACTATGCCCTTTTCTTTGGGCTCCTCTAAAAGTCTCAGAAAATATTTTAGCGCTAAATTTTTTAAGTCGAAGAACTTTTCTTCAGCCCCTCCAATCTTATAGCAGTCCGCCGCGCTACTATACCAGTACCCAGCACTCTTAAAGTCTTTTTTAAAAAAAGAAAGGCTTTTCTCCGCTAGTTTCTCATAGAACCTACCAATCTTCAAAAAATCCAATTAGACACCCCCTATCTGAAAATAATTTTATGTCAAAAATATTCTACCAACCATTTATTTATTTCTTGATTTCTTGAAGTGCTGCAGATCAACCCTTTTATGACCTCTTTCCGCTAATCCTAAAGAAGTCAGTTTAACTAACTTTAATACCCACCTAGGGGAAAATAAATTAGCTATCTAGGCGAGATAGTACTAAAGGAGAAATTAGTTAATTTTTCATGGTGGTTTCATGAGAAATGAAGAAAATCTGAGAGTGACTCATTTATACAACTGGCATGTTGGACGAGCAATCATGACCAGTTTTTCTGGCTTCGCAATGCCCCAAGAATACAAGCAGTACGGCATAATAAAGGAACATTTGGCTGTCAGAAATAGTGTCGGAATTTTTGATGTAACCCATATGGGGAGGTTCGAAATTACCGGTCAAGACTCAAAAGATTTTCTTGATTATGTTACCTCGAGAAATATGTATGATTTACATGAAGGCGCCTGCAGATATGGTCTCCTACTTAACGAGGAAGGCGGAATAATGGATGACATTATTATAAACTATTTTCATGAAGAAAAGAGTCTTTTAGTAGTAAATGCTGGGAACAGAGAAAAGGATTTCAATTGGCTTCTGGAAAAATCCAAAAACTACAAAGTAAAAATAAACGATATTTCTGATCTAACACCAATGTATGCTCTTCAAGGACCAGCTTCCCAAAAAACTTTACAGAAACTAGTACAAGTTGACCTAAACCTTTTGAAACGTTTCAATTTTATAATGACAGAAGTTTCGAATCATCCCTGTATGGTTTCGAGGACTGGGTACACTGGTGAAGATGGCTTTGAAATCATTCAGTTTGATGTTCCTCTTAACAGTGCTAAGCAGGCCCTGAACCTGTGGAATAACATTTTAGAGGCGGGAGAAGAGTTTAGTATTCTCCCCTGCGGGCTGGGGGCTAGAGATACCTTGAGGCTTGAAGCTGGTTTGCCACTTTATGGAAATGACATAGACGAGAACACCAATCCCTTCGAAGCAAAACTGGACGCATTTTTGAACCTTGAAAAGAAGAACTTTGTTGGAAAAGAAAAATTGATAAAGCTTAAAGAGGTTCCCCTTTCTCGTGTGAGGGTTGGAATAGCTATGGAGGATAGGGGAATTCCCAGGCCTCACTACCCCATTTTTCACGGTGACAGAGAAATAGGTTCAATCACCAGTGGAGGCATATCAGTAACCCATGGAAAAATGGGCATAGGAATGGGCTACGTGCATCCAGATTTTTCAATTCTTGGAACTCAGGTGCAGATAATCATAAAAGAAAAGCCTAGACTTGCCAAGGTTGTAGATCTAATGAAGCTGCTAAGGGAACTGAAGGCTGGCGGGAACCAAAATCGCTAGATAAAAGTTCAAATTGTGATTGAAGACACTAACTTTTATATTTCTGATACATTTTCCAACTCAGTATTGGTTTTCTGGCTGCTCTAACCTCATCCACTCTGCCCACTGAGGTATTATGGGGGGCGTTCAGAACCTTTTCTTTTTCACCATAGGCTTCGCTGGATATCTTTCTCATCACCGAAACAAAAGTGTCTAAGTTTTCCTTAGTTTCAGTTTCTGTTGGCTCAATCATTAGTGCCTCCTCAACTATCTGGGGAAAGTAAACAACTGGTGCGTGTATCCCAAAATCCAGTATTCTTTTCGCTACGTCAAATGCGGTGACGCCAGTTTCAGCCTTCAGTTTTGCGGCGCTTATCACGCACTCATGCTTACGAGGCTTTTCAGCGTAGGGGAGACCGAATCCGGGTATTTCACTAATTTTTTTTGCCAAGTAATTGGCATTAAGAACCGCAACCTCAGCGACCTCATTTAATCCCTTAGCTCCAAGTGAAAGAATGTAGGAGTAAGCTTTGACGATTACCCCGAAGTTCCCGTAGAACCCCTTCATCTTTCCTATGGACTTAGGCCTATCATACTCCAAGTAGTAAATGCCCTTCTTCTCGTCGTACTCGATCGTGGGTATCGGTAGATAGGGAACCAACTCCTCCTTTACTCCTACTGGTCCCGCGCCTGGGCCTCCTCCACCATGAGGCGTAGAAAAGGTTTTATGCAGATTGAAGTGAACAATGTCAAACCCCATATCTCCCGGTCTAACCTTATTCAAAACTCCGTTCAAGTTAGCTCCATCATAGTATAGGAGGCCACCAACATTATGAATAATGTGTGAAATTTCCAGTATGTCCTCCTCAAATATGCCCAGCGTGTTAGGGTTGGTAAGCATAAGGCCCGCTGTTTGTTTCCCCACTATGGCTCTTAGGGCTTCTAGGTCAACACAGCCCTCTTTGGAGGATGGAATTGTCACTACATTAAAACCAGCCATATTAGCACTCGCAGGGTTGGTTCCATGAGCCGAATCTGGTACAATTATTTCCCTTCTATTCTGAATTTCTCCCTTATCTTCATGGTATTTTCTTATTATACAGAGGCCGGTTAGTTCTCCATGAGCCCCCGCAGAAGGTTGCAAGGTAACCCGTGCCATTCCCGAGATTTCTGCGAGTATTTTTTCTAAACGGTAGAGCAACTCCAAGGCTCCCTGAACCGTAGAGGCGTCTTGATATGGGTGAAGTCTTGAAATCTTGTCCATTCTGGCTATTTCTTCATTTATCCTTGGATTGTACTTCATTGTACAGGAACCCAGAGGGTAAAAACCTAAATCCACCGCATAGTTCATCTGGGCGAGATGGAGATAGTGCCTAGTTAACTGTATTTCTGATACCTCAGGCAGATTGACTGGAGTTTTTCTCCTGATTTTTTCCGGAATACTTTTCAGCACATCTCCAACTTCTCTAAGAACTTTGTCACAAGCCTTGGGCAAAATATGTCCAACTCTACCCGGTACACTTATCTCAAATATGAGTGGCTCCAGCACCTTCTCTTTTTCCTTCCAGATAGCTTGTTTAAATCCCTCAGACATTTCATAACCTCCTCAAACCACAAACACTGTTTCTTCCCTTAACCTCCTATCTTGAACTACGCGATTTCTGTGAGAGCTTCTAACAATTTTTCCATATCTTCGAGGCTGTGGATCTCAGTTACGCTGTAGAGGCTAGCTTCTCCAAGCTCTGGGAACTCATTTTTAATGATTTTACCTCCATGTACCCCTCTATCCAACAGCATTCTGTGAACCTCCTCTGCAGATCTCTGAGATTTAACTGTAAATTCCTTGAAATGAGGCGAATGAAATATCGGTGCAGTAAATCCTTCTATTTCATTTATCTTTTTCATCACGTATTTAGCGTTGGCCATACAGGTCTCTCCCAGCTGGGCCAGCCCGTTTGGTCCCACGCAAGCAAGATATATTGCCACCTGAACTGCGCAAAGTGCCTCATTAGAGCAGATATTACTTGTGGCCTTCTCTCTGCGAATGTGTTGCTCTCGGGTCTGCAAGGTTATTGTAAAACAGCGATTTCCCCGTGCGTCCTCAGTCATACCAATGAGTCTTCCGGGCATATTTCTTATTAACGCCTTGTCATCTCGACAGGCAAATAGTCCAATCAAGGGGCCCCCAAAAGATGGGTCAACGCCAAGGGGTTGTCCCTCTCCAATCACGATATCCGCACCATATTCTCCTGGTGGCGCAAGAACGCCCAAAGAAGTAGGATCTACACCCACCATAAATAAGGCGCCGTTTTCGTGAGCTATACCGCTAATTTCGGCAACTTCATGTTCCATCACACCAAAATAGTTTGGGTTCTCTACATATACTGCTGCAGTTTTCTCAGAAATCATATTGTTCAAAGCGTTGACGTCGATGGTTCCTGTCTCCGCGTCATAAGGAATCTCTTTAAAACTCATTATGTTATGCGTATATGTTTCAAGTGTGGCTTTTCTTTCGGGATGAATTATCTTAGGTATTAAAATTTCCTCCCTTCTGGTTACTCTCCCCGCCATTAATGCAGCCTCACCAAGCGCGGATGCCCAATCATACATAGAAGCATTAGCCACATCCATACCTGTAATCTCACAGATCATACTTTGATACTCGAACAAAGCTTGAAGGATTCCCTGAGAAACCTCCGGCTGGTAGGGAGTATAGGAAGTTAAAAATTCTGGAAGAAAAGCCAGCGACCTTACCACTGCTGGAACGTAGTGAAGCCAGACCCCCGAGCCCAAAAAAACAGGCATATCCTTATGTGTAACATTCTTATCCATCATCTGCTCAATAAACTGCTTCAAATCAGCCTCCACCAGCGGGCTGGGAAGGTCCAGTGGCCTATTCAACCTAATTTTTTTCGGTATATCCCTATATAGTTCCTCAACGCTTCTGATACCGAGTTCGTCTAACATAGCCTTCTTATCTTTCTCGGTTGCTGATATGTACTGGTGCTTTAATACCATTTCCACAACCTCTAAAACAGTCCTCAATTAAATTCTACCTAGCCAAAAAACAATTTTAACTCTATCTACCGTCATCCTTCCCAAAAGGCGAATGCAAATATCAAATATTTATTTACCAATAACGCTGCCCCATTTGCACAATTTTCCTTTTTAACATTGCTCTTTAATTGAAAACCTCCAAAAATATGAATAAATTACGCAAATTAATAAAAAGGGTGAAAAAACAAAAAACTACACAAAACAGTGCCTTTTGCATCCCTAGACACACAAGAACAATTTAGTCCTGTTAGCACATTAAAAAAGTATAAAAGCCTAATCAAAAAAGGTATCAACAGATGGATTCATAAAAATTTGGTGGAAACATTGTCAACTGAAGATAAGGAAAAATTCTCAATAGTCAACGCCGCAAGTCGTGACGTGATAACCTGTCATGTCAACGATTCCCTGCCCAAAGTAGCAAAACTAATGGTGGATAACTGGATAAGCTCAGTATTCGTAAAAGATGATAACGACAAGGTTGTTGGAATAATCACAGATGGAGTCATATTCCGTTTGGTGGCTAAGGAGAAGGATCCCCGAATTTATAAAGCGGGAGATGTGATGGTTAGAGATATCATAACGGTGAGCGAGGACGTTTCTATGGACGAGTTAAGAGCCCTCTTTGACAAAACTAAAGTGAAGCGGGTCGGAGTTGTTAATAAACAGGGACAGATTGTGGGCGTCATTAGTAAAAAATGGGTTAACCAATTCAAAAAATACACACGGTATTACGAGATCCAGTTACAACCTAAGGATACAGCTGAAAAAAGAGTTTAAGAAAAATTAATTAACTAACTTCCAAACTTCTACTCTTGAACCGAGAGATTAAGATTGCTCTGAAAAATGAATCCTTTACTGTTTTACCAGACTCTCTGGTGCGTTAAGATGTCTAAAAATTCGGATGATAATGTAATTAAGGGTCTAGAATTTCAACAAAAGAAGGAAGAGCGACACCCAAATATTTTAGAGGGTTTGATTGGCATTTACCTGTGCTACTTTCACGAAACCAAAGGACATCTTGCCCTATTTACATGCCCAGAGAGTCTTAAGAATGATTTGGAGACGCTGAGAATTATTCAGAAGCATCCTGTCTGGTGGCTGGGAGCAGACGATTTCAAAGAGGGGCTGAACCGCGTGGATTTGGAGTTTGGGGGGAAGGTTTATGCCGCCACGAAGTTTAAGGCGAAGTCAGCTAGGGAAAAACAAAGGGCAGGTATGTCTCCTGAGACAGAGGAGGTTTTTGTTCTCATAATCAGTGTACCCGTGGGTTTAGCTAAACCTTTAGGAGATAAGTTGCTCAGCGTTATACTTCAGAAAATCAGAGAGAGCTTGCAGGACAAGCTTTACCTCTTAATAGAGAAGGATTTGGCTCGTTGCAAACCTATAAGAACCCAAGAAGATAACAAAATTATTAAGGAAGGGGAAGAAATCGAAAATAATCTCCTGAACATATGCGAGATATCCATACCAATAATATCGTCAGAATTAATGGAGGCCCTACAGAGCGATGTGGAGAAACAGAGAAACCTAATATACTTCCTTCTCAGCAACATTTACGGTTTAAGTGGCCCCCAAACCAGGTCTGTCCCGCTATCCGGAAAAAGCGCCATAGAAACCAGAGCCATCGAGCACATTCCCGAAAGCCCCATAGAACTGGTGGGCGTAGAATTCACCGATAACAAGAAAAAACTAAAAATAACCGTCAAGAACAACTCTGAAAAAGGACTGGAAAACATAAAAATATCCATCGCTCACATCGAAGAATTTTTTGAAACCTACTCCTGGGACACAACAGTAGAAATCTGGTTCCCCTACGAAGAACTAGTATTCCAATATCCCCGAGTCGACAACAACGGCGAATACATCCTAAAAATAGAAGACCGAACCAACAAACTACTAGTAAAAAGAATCTCAATAAAAGAAATGGAATAAACCCCAAAAAACAAATCTTGGGAAACAACCCCCAAATCATAAAAAACTATACTAGTTGAGGATTCCCCCATTTCCAGAAATAGGAGTGTTCACATTGAGAAATTCACTCATAAAGCTTGGATTCCTAATACTCCTGATAACCCTAGGAGCCACACTTCTACTCCTCCCCGCACCCAACACTTGGATACCCACAGTTATCTCACAAAACCAGCAAGCCCTACAAATACAAGACATCCCCACGCCACTAATTCTTAAAACAAACACCACACAGTACATAATAATAGCCCCCCCAGAATGGGCCAACAACCCCCACCTAGTCCAATTTGCGGAATGGAAAACACAAAAAGGAATACCCGCAACCATATTCAACACAACCTACATCTACGAAAACTATCCCGGAAACGACAATCAATCAAAATTACGCAACTTTCTGATAGACGCATACAATCAGTGGAATATTCGCTGGGTCCTACTGGCAGGCGACGTCAGCATAATTCCCACAAGATACTTTTGGACTGGACTGGACAATGTACCAAGCGACTATTACTACGCCGCTCTGAATGGAACCTTTGACAATAATGGAAATGAGTTATACGGGGAATTTGGCGAGATAGATTGGATTCCAGAACTATACGTTGGAAGACTTCCAGCCTCAAACATAACCGAGCTTGAAGACATGATAAACAAGATACTTACCTACGAAATAGAAATAGCCAACTATATCGGGGACTGGATGCAAATGGCTGTTTTCGCGGGAGGCCAACTAAGCCAGAGCGGAAACATTCAGGGATGGCGAATCAAAAACTACATCCGAGACTATATTTTCCCCAAAGATCTAAACATGAACTTTACCACTCTATTTTACGACTCCATCCGCAGTTATACCAATTTAACTTTAGACAATTTTAGAAATGCAATAAACAATGGATGCGCAATAGTCAACCTATGCTCGCACGGTTCCCCCACTTCAGTTTACCGATCTGAAAGCTCCGGCAGTTACTATGACTCCACTTATGCTTCGAGTTCAAATAACAGTTATAGGTTGCCCCTAGTTTTTGCTTCGGCCTGCTCAACAGCACGTCTAGACTATGCAGGGGATTGCTTAGGTGAGGCTATGTTAAAGAACCCAGATGGTGGAGCAATATCCTATATTGGAGCTACCAGAACAAGTTATGGTGGAGACAACATTAATGATTTATCAGATTCTCTTCTGGACGCATTATTCTTTGAAATACTCCTCCACACTGATGACGGCCTTTTTTCCCAACGCGCTGGCTATGCCCTATACCAAAGTAAACAGGAGTACTACCAGAAGGTGGGCCTATTTAGAATGGCTGAAAACAGCATATACAGACAGGAATTCTTTGAATACATCCTACTAGGAGACCCAGAGCTCCCCATATGGACCAACATCCCGCAAAACTTAAGCATCATTCTACCAGAATACACACCCACACCGGGCCAAATAATGCAGATTAGAATCCAAAACAGCGGAGGACGCCCAGTGAGCAACGCCCTAATATGCATACAAGGAACAGAATATTATCACACTTACCTCACCGACTCTCAAGGCCGAATAAAAATCCCAGCGCCCACAACTGGCAAATATAATATCACAGTAACCAAACCCAACCATCTCTATAACACCACAATCCTAGAAGTAGGCTCTACACCAGACAAACCCACCATCTTCAACATCAACGCCCCCACAAGCATCAGCCCCGGAGAACAATTTACAATCAACATCTCTTGCAGCGACCCCCAAGGAATAATCAGTCTAGAAATAGTGGTTACAGACTATCATAAAGTAATTATCAATTCAACGCCAATGCTAGCCCCCAGTCACAGCTTTACCATAGATTCCTCCTATTTCAACAATCACAGCATAGTATTTTATGCCTGCGCGATAGACTCTCAAGGCTATCAGACCATCTCTGACGCCCAAAGGATATGTGTTCAAAGCTCTGAATTAAACCCCACAGTTCTAATGGTGGGAATTATTCCCTTTGGGAACTCTCAGTACCTGCAGATTTTCTTATCCTTCATGCCCTTCCTCATCTGTTTAACTGTGGTTATTTTTGAGTGGCCCCCAAAAGAAGAACAACCATCGGATTCCACTCAAAAAATGTAAAAATGGAAGAAATATGGACGCTTTTCGTCATAAACCAACAATTTTCTCAAAATTCTTCACAATCGAAAAAGTATTAAATACGCAAAAAACTGTACTATTGAAGCTCACAAGATTATAGAACGTAAGTCTAAGGTCTTCTAAAAAATTTATATACTTGACGGTAATATAATTCCAACTATAACTCTGGAACAAATTGAAAGATACCTACTATAACCCTACACTGTTTGAAGACCTGACTTACGTCCAGAAACTGTAGAAACTGAAGCGAAAGGAGACAGGTAAATGTTAAACGAGGAGGAAAAAGGATACGTAAGCTACACGTTTCCCGAAAGACTCTTAAAAGTGAAAAAACTTGAAAACTTTGGACGCCTAAATCAAGAAGTTATAAGAAGCGGCGTCTGTACAGCATGCTGCACCTGTGTCTCAGTTTGTCCCGAGAAGGCTCTCGTGATGGAAGACGAAACACCCAAATTAGTTGGAAAATGCAGCGCTTGTGGCATATGCTACCGTGCGTGTCCCAGAACCATAACTTCTCTGAAGTCCTTGATTGGAGATTACATCGCGGCTTTTGTTGGCAAATCAGCGATAGATAAGGTTAAGGGTCAGGATGGTGGGGTTGTAACCTCCCTCCTATTGTATGCTATGGATCATGGTTTGATAGATGCGGCTATAGTTACTCAGAAGGATGAGAGGGAGCCTTGGAAGCCCGTTGCAAAGATAGCTACGAGTTCTGAGGATATTTTAAAGTCTTCTGGTAGTGTTTATTCTCACAGTAGGACTGTTGAGGCTTTGGTTGAGGCGATTGATAAGGGGTATCGTTCCATTGCTTTTGTGGGTACTCCTTGTAATATAGATGCGGTGGCTAAGATGCAGATGCAGCCTTTCGGTTTGCTCCACTTGTTTATGAAGGTGAAGATATTAAAGGTGGGGCTGTTCTGTATGGACTCCTTCTATCATGATGGTTTGAAGGAGTTCTTTGAGGTGAAGCAGGGAATACCTTTAAGTTCCATCAGTAAAATGAGCATATCTGCTGGCAAATTTAACATAATTTATGATGGTGACAAGACTGCTGGTTGGCCGGTAAAGGATCTTGATAAGTATCGTTCGACAAGTTGTCATTATTGTAGGGATCTTACTTCGGAGTTGGCTGACATCTCTGTGGGGAGTGTTGGGTCTCCTGATGGGTATTCAACTATTCTGGTGCGTAGTGGTGTGGCTAATGAACTTCTTGAGGATGCTATGGAGGATGGTTATTTAACTTTGCAGCCTTTGGATAGGGATGGTTTGCAGAAGGTGTTGAATCTAGCGAGGTTGAAGAAGGTGCAAATGTACACTGAGAGGAGACGCCAAACCTATGTTTTGAAATATGTTCCGACAGTGGCTGGGGTTCCTGAACCTTTGGAACGGCGGGGGGCAATACCTTTGGTTGAGGAGAAAGCAGAGGCAAAGGCAGGTATAACTGAGCGTGCTCTTCAGAAGTTGCTGAAGGTTTCGGATGCTCGGTTTGTTGATGGTGGGACTATGCTTCAGATAACTTTAGCGAATAATTCGGGGAAACCCATAAATGATATTAAGGTGAGGATTGCCCATTTGGAGGATTTGTTTGAGAGTAACGCTTGGGAGACTGAGATTGAGACATGGTATCCTTTTGATGAGCTTGAATTTTGTTATCCTCGGGTTAAGGATGATAGGGAATACTTGTTGACTATTTCTGATAGACAGGGAACTATTCTGTCTCAGAAACTTAGTGTAAAGGAAATCGAGGGTAAAAAGTTGGGTGAGAGTAAGAAAACGGAATAATAAATGTTAAATAGTTATTTGATTCTTAGTCTTTGCGGAGGTTAGAGAATCTTGAAAATCTCATTGGTTGGACTTTCAGGATGTGGGAAAACTAGTATATATCTGACAACGTTCGCTGGCAAAAAACCTGAACAGACTGTGGGCGCAGCTCCAACTATTATGTATGAGATTAGGAGGCATCCCTTTTTGGGCTTGGAGGTTTCCATTTTTGACTTTGGTGGTCAGGAGCAGTACAGAGAATCTTATATTAGTGACCCTAAGGTGTTTCAGGGTACGGATGTTTTGATTCCAGTTGTGGATCTTCATGAGCCTGAAAGTTTCGATGCTGCGAAGGAGTACTTTAAACAGATTATAGACCTGTTCACAAAGAATAATATTAAGCCAGCGGTGCACATTTTCTTCCACAAGTATGATCTGAAGGATTATGTTAAGGAGCTTCTTGATACGAATCTTGAAAAGGCTAAGAGTATATTCCTAGATTTGTTCTCTAGGTGGAATCCTACTTTTCATGTGACTTCCATTTATGAGCAGGAGAGACTCGCTGAAATATTTCGGGACATATTGGTTGCGAGTTACAAGTCTCTGGAGAAGCATGTTGAAACTGCCCAGAAACAGTTAAGTGAAATTCCCGCCAGAATCATTATTAGCGACACCTCGGGTAATGTGATTGTGCATAATGTTCAGGGAGTTAGTACGGGATTACAGCTGAGGGGAGACCTGAGGGATTTCATAAGTGCTTGTAATAATTTGAGGGAAAACTTCTTTATGTCTGAATCGGCGGAATTCACTGGACGGGGACTGGATGGTGGTAAGGAGATTTCGCTTCATGTGTTCAAATTCATAATCGCAGTGTTGATAATGAAGACTCAGGAATTGGATAAAAAAGCTCAGGAGAAGATTGATACATTGCTTTCTGACATGTCCATGTTCGCTGATCTTGTGGTTAGAGCTCACGCTGAAGGCTAGTATGGGGGAAACAAATAATTCAAAATTTAGGGTAGTTACTAATGTCGATAGAGTTACGCGCAAGAGATTTTGCAGTGGCTGGTTCTTCCATAAGAACAGTAACCAAGTTTGACCTAGCTGAGGATACAAAGGTTTGGTGGGGTGGAGTTACTCTTCTCACTAACTTGCCCTGTGGAAACGAGCTTCCCTTATCTTCAAGTGAGGTATTCTGTGAGGGCTTTCTTGAGAGTGGAACTTATGTTAGAGAACGTGAGCTCTCTGTAAGCAGAAGGGCGGTTCCCACCCTTATACGAAAAAATGTCCACTACCTCATTAGGGCTTCCCTTTCTGTGGGGAAACTAGATAGGTATGGTGAGGCGTTCAAGATTGTTTCAGAGAAACCCATCAAAATAAGGTCGGAACAGAGATTTGAGCCTAATCCTGTTTCTCTTACTATTAAGGGGATGAGCTTTAACATCGAAAAGGACGCTGTTCAACCTGGTGAAGTAATTAAACTGAATTATAAGACTGAGGGATTAAAACTATTAACCGTAGACTTGGTTAATGACTCAAATATTAGTTGTTCCTGTCCCAAATATGCAAAGGTTTGCGTCCACATTAAAAAGAATCCTCCAGAGATTTTGACCACTGTTGAGGAAAAAAATCCTACGCGGGGCTACTTATCCATCAGGGTGCCGCAGTACGCTGAACACAGCTATAACTACTTCTGGGAGCCCACCGAAAGAACTCAGTGGTCTCAGACATTTGGCGCTTACTCCCACTGGTACCTTGATATTACATGTATAAAGGTTACTGGTGAAAGTATTAAGTTCCAGATACCGATAAACATTGTATTACCTCCCATGGAAGAGGCGGGGTTGTTTGAAGAGGCAAAAGCCCAGAATATATTAAAAGGGAAACTGTTACCACAATCAATAGAGGTTTCGGTGGAACAAAAAGAAAAAGAGAAACTAGTCATACATGTGACAAACAATACGAAACAGGAGCTTAAGGGCGTTACCATTAAAGTGGTTGGCATAAAGGAGGAGCTATTCGAAACAGCACCTTATATGCTGGGAATAAAAAGGTTGCCGACGGGAAAAGAAGTGGAACTCAACTATGAGTTGCGTGAAAAGAATGTTCAAAGTTTCCAAATGTCCTTCGAAGACAACGAAGGAAACGTTATAACCAAAAGAATCAAAATAAAACCTACCAAAAATTAAAAAATCAAGTACACAATCTTCCTAACATCCCTCCTAAGTTTAATAAAAACTTAAAATCATAGTCCTTTTTTCTTAAATTAGGGTAACCATTAATATTTTATTATGGTGAGATGAATTTACTAAAATAGGTTTACTATTTCATTAATATAATTTAGATATTTGAGGGATTGGGTTTTGGAGTTTGAAACTAGGATTCCGGTTGTAGACTTTTCTCTGGGAGGCGTTTCTGGAGGTCAGGTATTACTCTTCATAGCTGACTCTGCTACGTTAAATGATGCCTTGCTACTCAGCATGTTGGCGGCCTTTAATCTAATGGATCAGGGATTGTCCTGTGTTGCTGTTCAAACGGATGAGCCCCACAGTTTGGCCGCGAAAAAATTTAAGCATATGTTTCTGCCTGATAAGTACCATGCTTTAACAAAGGCGATGGATGAGGGGCGTTTCACGTATTTGGATCTTGTGTCTGACAAATTTCCTTCTGGTGAAAATTTTGAGGGTTTGGTGGGGCTGGTACTTGTTAGGAATGATATAGATAGAATATTATATGAAGCTAATCGCGCGATGGAAAAAATGAGAGCAAGTTTTCCCGAAAGCCCAGTTATTCTCTTGTATCATAATATTAGCTCTACTATGGTTGATTTCGATTCCAAGGCTGCCTTAAATATGTTTAAAAAATTGATATCAAACATAAAGCAGAACGGGGGTATTTTCATTGGTGTGTTAAACAGGGATATTCATGAGCTGGAAATAACAAGTACTCTGAAACATTTTTCAAACTATACTATGGAGTTTGGATTAGAGTTTAAAGAAGACTTACCTCGTCCCTATTTGCAAGTGTCTAAGACACCCTTAGTTGGATTTGCTAGGAAGCTTTTGCACAAAAAAATTGCTTACCACATTTCTGGAAACAAGTTTGAAACCTTTTCACCAGCATCTTTCTATCTAGACGAGTTGGAAGACGGACAAGTTTTTTATCAAAATGGTGAAATTTCAATACTGGGAACGAAACACCTCGTGCTTCCCACCCAACTTCTAGCGAGTCTTCTATTAAATTTTGAAAAAAGTATAGACTATGATGGCTATAGAAACATTGTTATGGAGCTTGGTAAAGATTTCGGGGCTAAGAGCGTTAGAATTGTCGAATCAGAGTTTAATCTTAAAGAGGATCGCCTTTTGCATTCAACTCTAATGTATGTCGGTGCTAGAGGCTACGGCAGAGTGCTAAACATTGAGGGAAGCTTAGAATCCGGTACTCTAAAAGTCAGAGTTCACTCCTCTTTAGCTGAATTGTGGGGCAAATCAGACAAGCCTGTGGACTTATTAATCGAAGGCAGTTTACTGGGAGCAGTTCAAGAAATTACCGGAAAAAAGTGGACAAGTAAAGAGATAAGGTGCATTGCTATGGGCGATAATTATTGTGAATTTGAATTGACCCAAATATGATTTAGGCAAGAATAAATTTTTATAGATTCTCAATTTTTCGTCTTTAAGGTGGGGTGGATTTGAAAATTAAAAAAATTGGAATAGAGTTTCTAGATCAGTCTCTGGGCGTTCTTTACCAGGGTTTTCCAATATTGTTCTCAGCGGATTCAAACACTGCAAATGATGCTCAAAAATTGGCAAGCCTGGTGGCGTTAAATATTTTGAAAAATGGTGGAGGTTGCGTTTTTGTCTATGAAAACTTGCCCTTCTCTTGGGCAATAAAAGATGTATTATATTTCAGCTCTCCGGAAGTAAGACGCGTTCTACAAGAGGCGACAAATGAGGGTAGATTACACTATATTAACATTGTGCTGGAGGATAATATTAGTAACTTTACTCTTAATCATTCAGAGTATGTTACGCCTGTTGTAAACGACCTCAACAGAATTTTATATGAAATTCTAAATGCAAGAAATAAAATTAAGAATTTTTCAGATGCCCCAGTTCTCATTTTGCAATCAAATATCAGCTACCTGATTTTAGATTTTGAACCAGGAGTCGTTTTAAGTATGATAAGAAAATTGATATTAGACGTTAAAATACATGGTGATTTGTTTCTGGGAATCTTTAATCGGGATATGCAAGAACTGAGCGTGGCTAATTCTCTCGCCCACTTAGCTGATTATATACTTGAATTTGGGGTAGATCTTATCGAAGGCAAAAAGCAACCCTACGTGTCTGTAACTAGAACACCCCTATCCGTGGATAATAAGAAAATATTATACAAAAAATTCACATATGAACTTTTCGAGGACACTTTTTACATTCTCCCTACTATTCCTACATCCTTTGAAGAGTTGAAGGCAAGCATCTCCTATCTTGAAAGAGGGGAAGTAATAGCCTACGACACAAATTACATTATTGCAGAGATGCCCACCTTCACAATTCTCCTAAAAGAAATTGAGAAAAAACTGGGAAGAAGCGAATATACAAAAATAGTAAAAAATGTAGGCAGGCTTATAGGGTCACATATTTTAAAGATCCTGTCTTCCCGATTCAAGCTAACTGACAAAGAACTTTTTAAAGCTGCAATAAACCACCTCTCAATTACTGGTTGGGGCAAATTTAACATTTACGAAGGAAGCCTTAAATCCGGACGCATAATAGTTGAAGGCTATTCTAACTTTGCTGCCCATTATGGAAAATCTGATTATCCCGTCTGTATAATTGAAGGTGGCGTTCTACAGGGAATCTTAGAAGAAATCTCCCTACGGAACTGGACTTGCGATGAAAAAGAGTGTATCGCCAAGGGAAATAGTAGGTGTAAATTCGAATTAAAACTTGTGGCTTAAAACCATACGTCTTTCAAGAGGTTAAAAGTTATAAAATGAGGGATAAGGTTTGAGGATTGAAAAAACCTTAGTGAAATTCATAGATGCGCACCTAGGCGCGTTATTTGGCGGCACTTCAATTTTGTTTATATGCGATTCGTTCACTTTAAATGATGCTATAACTCTCAACCTTCTTGTTGGCATAAATTTCCTTAAACAAGGAGGAGGGGGTATCGTGTTAGGAACAAGTTTGCCATCCTCTATGATAAATGAAGATATTCAAACAAGGTTTTCGCCAGAGGATATTAATTTTATTTGGCAGGCCTTTAATGAAGGCAAATGTTATTATCTCGATACAACGCCAAACAATGTTTTTCACAAAGGTTCGAGTAGTTTAAAGGGCGTATTCAGAATTGAAAATGACCCTGACAGGATTCTGTTTGAAGTCAGTCACTTGAGAGAAAAAATTAAAAATGTTTTGCCAGAGACACCTCTCATAATTTTGTACCAAAATTTTAGCTCGTCTATTCTTGATTTTGGCTCAAAAACTGTGTTAAAAATGTTTAGAAAGTTAACTGCAAATGTGAAGCGATGGGGAGACATTATCACGGGACTAGTTAATCGCGACATTCACGATGCTCTGACACTAAATACGCTGATACACTTGGCTGATTTTGTAGTAGAACTCAGATCCGAAGAAGGGGGAGGCTTAAAACAGCCCTACATTCGCGTATTAAAGTCTCCAGTTTTGGAGCCAGGCTCACCTAATATCTACCAGAGGTACGCTTATATTTTTTACAATGATACTTTCGTGAAGCTTCCCGCTTTGGCTCCGGTTTTTGACGATTTTAAGAGAAGTATTTCCTATGAGGAGGGAAAAATTTTAATTCATGATAGGGAGTTTTTGATCACTCCCCTGAGTACATTCCTATTATTGTTTAAAGAACTTGAAAAGACTTTGGGGATAAATGAATATGAAAAATTTATGGAGAGTTTTGGTAGAAAGTTGGGTTTGGAGGTCACAAATCTCTTCAAATCAAGGTATGGTTTAGAAGGGAGTTATTTGCTGAGGGAAGCGCTTAATTACTTCTTGATTCGAGGATGGGGAAGACTAATCAAGAGGGAGGGAAGCCCAGAATCTGGAGAATTTAAGATTTACAATTTCATGACGCTATCCTACTACTATGGCAAATCCAATCGCAAAGTTTGCGTGTTAGTTGGAAGCATTTTGGCTGGCATTTTAGAAGGAGTTACAGGGAAGAAGTGGATTTGTAATGAAACTCATTGCATAGCAAGGGGAGATGAATGGTGTGTATTTGAGGCAAAAATTGAACAGCCCCCTTAAAAATTCAGCATTCAACACATATACCACTAATGCATACCGAGAAAGCTATACAGCGTTAACATAATCATTAAGAATTTGAAGGTCGGGAGAAAAGTTGAAGATTCGTAAAACCGAAATTGATTACATTGATAGTACATTAGGCCGTCTATATAGTGGCCTGTCAATTCTGGTAACGTCGGACTCCTTCACACTTAACGATGCCAATAGACTTGCGGCCCTAATAGCTTTAAATTTTTTGGGGAAAGGCGGAGCTGTTATAACGATCCACACAAATTTGCCCTTCGAAATAATTAATAGACAAATTAAGAAGAATTTCTCAGAGAAAATGAATACAATTTTTCAAAGGGCTATTCAGGAAGACCGCTTCTACTTTTTAGATTTGGTTTCAAGCGAAAATAAAACCAAAGTAGTTTATGATGAAGTTAGGAATATTAGGGAGATAGCGAATGAGCCGAAGAGAATAATTTACGAAATAAAAGAGGCGAAATCTCGGCTTAAGCAAAAATTTCCGGATGTTCCAATACTTGTAATTTACGCCAATATAAGCTCCTCAATTATCGACTTTGATTCAAAAACTGTTTTGAGAATGATCAGAAAATTAACCCTCGACGCTAAGGGCGATGGAGGAATATTCTTGGGGATAGTAAACCGCGATGTTCATGAACCACAGGTAACTAGCACCCTGACTCATATTATTGACTATGCCATAAACTTTAGTTTCGAAACTGTTGAAGAAAAAAGGCAATCATACGTACACATTTCAAGAACTCCCTTGATAAGAGAGGCGCACAAAATTTTGAATCAAAGATTCGCCTACCTTTTTACTCCCGACAAGTTCGTCACTCTTTTCCCACTTTATGACTCCTTCACTAAATTGAAGGAGAGTATGTCGTTCAACGAATTGGGTCAGGTTTCAATACTCGGCTGGAACCACATTATAACCCCAATACAGACCCTCATACTATTTATTAAAGCCATAGAAAAACAACACAGCCCAGAAGAATCCAAGAGAATCCTCCTCGAATTGGGTAAGCAGGTAGGGCGTGGAGCGGCTCTTCTCATAAAATCCGAGTCGCTAAAAGATAACAAAAACCCCCTGTTCGAAGTCTTTAAATATAACACTGTTTCGGGGTGGGGTAGGGTACTATCAATTGAGGGAAGTGTTGATACTGGCAAATTAAAAATAAAGGGCATTTCTACAATCGCACTATCTTATAACCATTCTGATAGGCCAGTTTGCACCTTTGTTGGGGGTGCTCTTGTGGGCATCCTTCAAGTGATTACAAATAAAGAATGGATCTGCAAAGAAACAAAGTGTATGGCTATGGGAAATGATTACTGCGAATTTGAAATAGAAACAAAGTAGACACTAGGAGTATTGATCAAATTTTCAAATAAAGAAGCTGTAAATTTAGAAGTGGGTAGCATATTTTCCTTCTGTTCTTTTGGATTCCAGTTTCTCAAGGTTTCTCTTTCTTTTTCCTCTCGCAAGTTTTATAAGCAGTAGAAGTCCCGTTTCAGATTCCTCCAGCGGTTTTGAGGTCAAGTAACCCTCTTCCTGGGCTTTCTGGAAAATTTCTTCGCCTTTCTCTGTTCTAATAAGTACAGTTGACCAACTTGGTGGTGATCCTATAGAGCCCACCGCGATGTCTGCAAGTTCATTGGTGAGGTCTGGACACACATGGCAAGCAGTTCTTGCCAAACCTGTTATATCCTTGATTGGTACGGAAGATCTTTCGCCACTTTTGATGTGTACTGAGAACTGGCCTTTGTTGATGTCCATTTTACGTGCGTTTTCTAAATTCACCTTGCAGTATTCTTCAACAATTTTTTTCATATTCTGGTAGGAGAAATTTTCCATACAGAATATCCCTATTATGAGCACTATGTTTCCCATAATTTCTTGGAAGGCACTTGAAAAGACCTGCGCCTTTCTTACTGCTTGAACCTGGCAAGGGGTTCCCACCACAGCAATTTTTTTAAGCCCCATCTTTTTGGCCTTTTCCAATCCTACCAGCGTGGGAGTAACCACATACTTGGTACCCGCTGTTTCAAGCAGTTCCCCCTTATTAGTCACCACTACTGGCTCAGATGCCCAGTTCTCCCCCCTCTTTTTAACAACTAGGGCCCCATCTATCAAGTTGTGATCAAAAAGATAGGTCAATATTGATGTTACTATGCCTCCATCCTGGCAAACTTTTCTTATTTCCTCCTTCATAGTTTGCGCCGCAAGGGCGCTCTTATATCCCGCTATTGGTTCCTGATCAAGTTTACAAGGCTCACCCTTTACATAATGCCTCAAAACATCTAGGTAAAGGAAGGTTCTGGGGCAAGCCACACTGTTACAAATACCACACCCAATGCATTTGTCCTCATCAATTACTGGGGCTTCATCAACAATAGTTATCGCGTTTGTTGGGCAATAACTTACGCAGGCTCCGCAGTCCACGCAGAGCTTCTCATCCACAATAAATTTAATTTTTTCAAAAGGAGGTCTTGAAGGTTCTTTTAAAATAGGCTTATAAACTGCTTCTGAACCACTCTCAGAGCTTTTCTCAACTAAACCTTCGTACTCCAAGAGCCGAAGATGTTTTTGAATACTAAAATTAGACATTCCTAGCTCTTTTTCCAGTTGAGGCAGCGATGCACCGCCTAATTTCTTAACAGTTAACAGAACTTTCCTCCGCTCAGTTTCATCGTCCACGACGAAATCTAAGAGTTTTTCCCATTCTTCACGGGTTATTTTTCCACACTCGATGATCTCTTTTTCTCCTCCGAACAAGGCACGAACCCTAAAACTCCTCAATGCCTCTAACGTAGAGTCCAACTCTAGTTTATTTACCAACTATGTGACCTCCACTCAAGATATCTGCTAGAGGTTACTCAATCCTCCGCTTACGAGGAATGTCACCTGGACCCTCAGAAATTTACCGATTCAGGATCATCCAGAGAGTAACCGTAACTATTTTTCTTGCCGTAAGGGATTAGGCCCCAGTTTTCTGATTTTACTCATCATATCCTCAACGGATTCTTTGAATCGTCCGACCTCAGCTGCTGAACAATGATACATATTTACTCGGTCTCCTCCGATTCCCCGTCTTTCAAGGATTCTTTTAACAAAGTTTACATGTTTCTCCGCCATAATGTTTCCCTGTTCAAAGTCGCACTCGCCTATGTGTCATCCCACCACCATAACGCCGTCTGCACCATTACAAATCGGCTCCAGCAACAATGAACTGTCCAATCGTCCCGTACACCTTAAACGCACGATTCTAAGGGCAGGGTCGTAGGCTACTCTGGAAACACCTGTGAGGTCGGCTACTCCATAACCTCATTTCCAGCATGCATACACAACAACTTGATAGGTCAACTATTTTCCTCCAACACACACTCCTTTTTTAATTATAATTTTTTAATCCTCCTGGTTGCTTACCAGAGCCTTCATCCACCAGTCAAGGCTTTCGCTGGTGGAATCATTAAGCATAAGGATTCTAAGTTTTCACCAACGCTGCTACCTCTTCCCTTATCTGTTTATCGCGGTAATATCTAAGATCTAGTGCATGCGCAGGACAAGAAGCAACACAGATTCCACAACCTTTACAACTAGCCTCATCCACTTTCGCAACGCCGTCGACAACCTTTATGGCTCCGAAAGGACAGTTTCTTTCACATCTTTTACAGCCAACACATAGTTCCTCTATGATTACTGGTGTTATTAATTCGAGGCTGGCCTCACCAGCTAGGCACCAAGCTGTTGCAGCTGAGGCCGCGGCTCTTGCCGAGGATACCGAGTAGGATATATCCTTGGGACCTTGTGCTGTACCACAGACGAATACTGCGCGGGTTTTTGTCTCTTGGGGACTAAGCCCAGTATGTAGAGGTTTGAGGAAGCCACTAGGAGCCTTGTCAAGACCCAACATCTGACCGATTTCTATTCCTGATGGCGAAGGAACTATGGCTGCGGAGAGAACCACAAGATCTGTTTCCATACTCACAAACTCGTTGGTAAGGGTGTTTTCGCCTTCAACTAATAGGCTTTTACCGTTGAACGTAACCTCTGGCATTCCTCTGATGAAATTAATTCCGCTCTCTCGAACTCTTCTGTAATATTCTTCGTGTCCTTCGTCCACTGCTCGTATATCTATGTACCATATTGTTACCTCGGCTTCGGGGTGTTCCTGTTTTATAAGCTTAGCGTTTTTTAAGGCCACCATGCAACAGACTTCTGAGCAGTAAGGATTTCTTCTTATGTCCCTAGATCCAACGCATTGAATCATAACTATACGTTTAGGTGTTTTTCTATTGGAAACTCTGAGCACTCTTCCCCCTGTGGGTCCGGTGGGGCTTAGCATTCGCTCAAGTTCAGCTTGAGTGATTACATCCTCATAGATGCCGTATCCATAGTCGCCATACTTTGCCACATCGTATATTTCTGTACCCGTAGCTAATATTATGGCTCCAACTTTAATCTCAATTTCCTCGGGTTGCTGGTCATATTTGATTGCACCTGCGAGACACTGGCGCTCGCAAGATTTGCACTGAATACAATCCTCCATGGATATTAAGGCAATTTTAGGCACCGCCTGTGAGAAGGGGATGTAAATCGCCTTTCGGGTTCCCAGTCCAAAGTTAAATTCGTCGGGCACTTCAACAGGGCACTTTTCGGCGCACGAGCCGCACCCCGTACACTTGGCTTCATCTACATATCTTGGCTTTTTAAGCAATGTGACTAAGAACTCTCCTGGGCTTCCAGAAACTCTTTTTATATCAGTGTAGGTGTATAGTTCTACGTTGGGGTGTTTGGCGACTTCCACCATTTTCGGAGCCAGTATTCATATTGCACAGTCATCTGTAGCAAAGGTTCTATCAAGCTGGGCTGCAAGTCCTCCTATGGTTGGTTTTTTTTCAACAAGGTACACCTTGATTCCATGATTTGCGATAGTTAGTGCTGCGCTTATTCCGGCTATTCCGCCTCCAACCACCATAACAGCTGGTTCAACCTTCACTTTCCTTTGTGGAACATCCTCGAGTAGTCGTGCTCTAGCTACCCCGGCAGCAACTAAGTCTTTTGCTTTCCTTGTAGCTTCCTCAGGATTGGTGAAATGCACCCAAGAGCATTGTTCTCTAAGGTTAACCATCTGGAAATAGTAGGGGCTGAGTCCGGCGCTTTCCAGCAATGCTCTGTACGTTGGCTCGTGTATCTTGGGTGTACAGGAGGCTACCACCACCCTATTTATTCCAAGAGTCTCAATGTCCTTCTTTATTATGTTCTGCCCAGGATCTGAACAGAAAAACGAATAAGTTTTCGCTGTTTTTACGTTAGGAAGTTTGCTGGCGAACTCTGCTACTTCATTGCAGTTAACGACGCTTCCTATGTTAATACCTCACTCGCAAACGTAGACACCGATAGCTGGTTCCGATGCTTTTTTTTCATCATTACTCATTCTTTGTTGAACACCTCCTTTATAGGATCAGTCTACTCATTGGCGGGTCTTCCAATTATTGCTCGTTTTAGGGCTACTATCATCTTCCGCTTGTCAAAGTTTGTTCTTTTACCAATTATGGAGACTAGTCTCTTGTCCTTTCCGCCTTTTAGGCCCAATTCTTCCATTACTTCTTTTACGAGGAGTTCTTGTTCCTCGTTTAGCTCTATTTTTTTACTCATCTCACAGCACCAGTCGCGCTTTTTTCTAATGGGTAAGCGTATGTTTCTGAGGCGTTGGGCGACATTAGGCTAATCGTGAAAACCAATCAATCTAATAGTTTAATAAATTTAGCGCAAAACACTACGCCTATTGGAAACCCCGTTTTGTAGGTCTAACTGACTTTTTATGCAAGAGTGTAATGAACCGAATCTTGTGCATTTTGTGTAAATTTGCAAACCGCTTCAAATTTTAAAATCCTTCTACGCAAGTGTCTACTTTCACCCTAACTTATTTTATCAGATTTTTTAGAACACTTGGTACCTAGAAATTTTATAGCTTTTAGTTGACTAAATCGGCGTAACTTTTATTACATTTTACATCGCCCTATAAAACATTACTAAAAAGAGGTTATTTAAAGGAGGACTAGATGTGGATAAGTTGGCAAAAATAATCTTGGCGTTTATGTTTCTTTTTTTCTTGGTTTACGCCCTACCAGAAATAATTCCGCTAGGTGAGTTCTGGGATATAGTTGTACAAGCTCCCTTCGTCGCCCTTTTCGCCATGATTTTCTACAAATTCATCGTCGTCGAAAAAAACAAATTTTCTAGTAAGAAAATGTTCCTGCTTCAAACATTTATGGTACTATCCTTTTTCATATTCTTCGAAGGGCATGGTATGCACTTCACTGCCAACAATATTGAAGTGCTTATGGCAGAAAGTCTACCCTTTATCCATTTAGCCTCCCTAACATTTCCATTGAGCAACCCGACGGCGCAGATATACTTCTGGACCATTTACTCCAAAATATACTATTTTGATGAGATGCTTGGCCACCAATTAGTTTACACAGGTTTCTTACTATTACTCGTCTCCGGTATGATTCTAGAGCTCTGGATGGATGAGCATAAGTCCCTAGGAAGAGCTGACTACGTTGCGATTATTATCTCGGGTGGAGTTGCCGGCTTCCTCGTTGTTCAGGCGGTCACAGAAGGACAATTTGTGCCTCAATCAATTGTGCTCTCAATAGGCGTATTCGGCGTTTTCCTTTTGGCTTCCAAAGGTGGAGCCTCATTAAAGGAGTCACCGTTCACTCTATTCGTGGTTATTTCTGTAATTTTGCTCCTTGCTGGTTTACTTATCTACGGGCTGGCAACCGACCCAGTTTACGCTACATTTGTGGGCCGCTGGCCACCCCCCTCGGAAGCCAAACGCCTGTTAACCCAATTTCTGGCATTTAACTACTGGGAAGAATTAGGTTGGCTACTCCTTCTGCTATAGGAAATCTCAAAACTGAAATGCAATAAGAAACCCAATTCACACCTAGCTGTTACGACTAGGGAACAAATAATAGGACTCAGTCTGCTTAAAGGAAAGAATTGGCGTGAATCATTAGCTGAAATCCACCCGGAAGTAAAATAGCCAAAACAGTACCTTTCTGAAAAAAGGAGCCATAAAAAGCCAGATCTGCTTCCGCAAGCCGAATACATACAATCCCCTTTTTATTTTTTCAAACTACTGGTTGAACACCGTTACCCTTTCCCTCGGTGTTTAGATTAGTTTTTCTTGGTATTTAGTAAAAGATATCTTTTAATAGATAAGTATATTATAAACATGGATCTTAAAAGGAAGTTAAAATATGGCATCGAAGTTTTGCCCAAATCAATAGGGATGAGGTTTTTGCCTGAGGATTCCTTAATTGTAAACATGTTGCTTGGTTGCGGGCCCAACGCCATTGCAAAAAGAGTGTTGCTTCCAGCAGTCCCGACTTGCACCAGCAGAATACTGAGTTTTATAAAGAAACCCGAGGTCAAGGGCCAAACACATCTGGGAAAAATAGATTCCTTGGATGTGTCCGTAGTTCCAACTGGAATCGGATGTCCCTCTGCGGCTATTGTTATGGAGGCATTACATAGGGCTAAGGTCAAAATCGCCGTAAGAGTAGATTTTGTAGGAGGACTAATGGAATATCTACGCATTGGGGATATCGTCATAGCGAATTCTGCCTTCAAAGGGGACGGCACTACCAGACACTATATGGAAGGAGAGAAAGTAGAAGCCGATTCCCATTTAACAAATTTACTCATCCAAAAATCCAAGGATTTTGATAGGAAAATTTATGTAGGTTCAGTTTGGACTACGGATGCTCTATTTAGGGAGACACCTGAATTATACAAGAAGGCGGTTAAAAAAGGCTCTATTGGAATAGATATGGAAAGCTCAGCTATTTTTACTTTAGGAAAAATTTACAAAATGAGGACTGCTGCAATAATGGTTGTAAGTGATAAGCCGGGAACCGAAGAGAGTTTACTTTATGCCGTAAAGTATGCATCAGAACTATTACAGGGACTAGACGACGCCATTAAAATTGCTCTGAGCGCTATTGTAAGCTTTGGAGATATTGTTTGAGTGAGTGCCTTTTGAGGTGTTGTAAATGGATTGGGATGTAATAATTGTGGGTGGGGGTCCCTCTGGACTTGTTTGTTCGGAAAAATTGGCTTCGCTGGGATTAGATGTGCTTGTTTTGGACGAGAGAGCCCAACCGAATAAGGATAAACCCTGCGGTGGCATGTTAACAGAGAGAGCCATACGTGAATTTTCTTTGGATGAGAGTATTATAGAGAGGGAGATTTGGGGAGTTAGAGTGATGTACCGTGAAGAGGAATCGTTTACTATAAAATATAATGAGAGGGTGGGAGGAAATGTTCATCGTACCAAACTGGGGAAATATCTGGCTCAAAAAGCGATTTCTGCTGGTGCTGAGGTAAGATCAAATGAGCGTGTTAAGAAGTTAAAGGTACGACAGAACCATGTGGAGCTGGTTACATCTGAAACATTCCAGACGAAAATGGTTGTGGGAGCAGACGGAGTCAACTCTTTAATTAAAAATTTTTTAAACCCTATGGAGGGCCGGGAATCTCTGGGTTTCTGTGTGCAGTACTTAATGAGCATGCAGCCCGAACTAATAGATGAAAGGTTTGGAAATATAAACGAGTTCTACTATGGTAGTGGTGTTTCTCCTTTTGGTTATGCTTGGATTTTCCCAAAGAGAGACTATCTAGCTGTTGGTGTGGGTTCGCTTCTTTCCAAGGTTGAGGGAAATCTAAAAATCTATCTTGAAAAATTTGTTAAGAAACATCCCATAGCTTCAAGAAGGCTTGAAGGCGCAGAGATAGTTCGTTTTGATGCTGCCTTGGTTCCACTTGGAGGTCTGTATTCTAAAATTTATTCGAACAGAGTTGTACTTTTGGGTGATGCTGCTGGTACCGTGTCTCCCATCACGGGAGAAGGTATGTATTACTCTATGGTTAGTGGGAAAATAGCTGCAGACGTTATCGGTAAAGCTTTCAAAAAAGTTGATTTTAGTGAAAAGTACTTGGCAGTTTATCAGAAAAAATTGAAAAAACAGATTGGAAGCGAATTGAAATGGGGTGTTTGGCTCCAAAACTACTTCTTAATGGGGCAGTCCTCCAATGTAGGAGCCGAAATTATGTCAGATAGGGGTATGCAGAAACTAGTAGGCGACCTTTTAATGGGGAGAAAATCCTATTCTCAAATATTAGTCCGAGCAATACCTTACTGGCTAAAAAGCAAAATTAGAAACAAAATAAAAGACCAGTGATACACGGAGGTTGGCTTAAAACTAGTTTTTGCCTTGTTTATTAACACCAGCATCCACGTCGAAGTATGCTTGTTAGTCTTGACAGAAACACTAAAAAGAGTGTTCGCTTATAAGTGGATTTGGATGAGAAAACTGACCTGCACTGAGCTTGTCGAGCGATGAGGAAACGCACCTATTTTGATCATCCTTTCATAATTTTTTCACAACGACTAATTTTAAATCAATTTAAATATCATGAACCGTATTTGAAAATTCAATAAACTTTTTTCATAGGTGGGTTTCTCGTGAAGGTGATTGTACACGCTTTGTCTTCTCTTAAATATGCAGCAAAAAAGAGTAAAATGCTATTCACTATTGAAAATGGGGCCACTGTTCGCTCACTTCTCAACTTAATACGTGAAGTTGACGAGAAGCTTTTTAATGCCATCACAGTTAATGAAGGTCAGCTGAATCCCGGTATAATTATTCTAATAAACAAGGTAGATATAGATTTGCTTCAAGGGATAGATACAAAATTACAAGATGGAGATAATGTGGTTTTCCTCTCAGCAGTTCATGGTGGAGGTGGGCTTTCTTACTACCCGAATTTATAACATATCCACAACTTTCATACTATCCCCCCTTCTTCGAGCATAGAGGTACCGCTGTCTGGTCAGCTAATTTTTAAGGGCGTTTTTTCCGTGTCAAGCTCTATTAGTTTTCCCCTCTCTTATTTATTTTAACACTTCGCAGTTCATTTTTACCTTGAATAAGATGGGCGTTGGCACCATTTTTGGTAATAATTACCTAGTTAGTTCAAACATTTTTTCAAGAGCGTTTCTTGCTTTCTCTGCTATGTTTTCTGGAACCTTAATTAAGTTCTTATGGGGTTTACTGATGATTACATCTCGAATTTTTTCCAGAGTGTTCAGTTTCATGTTTCTGCAGACAGCGGTTTCTGATGCGGGAATAAATATCTTATTCTCACTAACTTCTCTTCTCATACGGTCTATCAGTCCTGTTTCTGTTCCGATGATGAATTTCTTTTCTTTTGAGTCTTGAACATATTTGAGCATTTGACTTGTGGATGCAACTACATCCGCTACTTCTTGAACTTCCATGTCGCACTCTGGGTGGACAAGTACAATTGCGTCGGGGTACTTATTCTTCAATTCGAGAATCTTATCTGCCGTGAATCTTACGTGTACTATGCAGTATCCATCCTCTGGTACTGGAATAGTCTTAACTCCAGTCCTCTTCTCCACATAGGCTGCTAGGTTTGCATCGGGCCCGAATAGGATCTTGTCTGAGCCTAAGGCCTCTACAACTTTTGCCGCGTTTGCAGATGTGCACATAACATCGGCTTCTGCCTTTGCCTCTGCGAGAGTATTAACATATAATACTACTGGTAGGTCTGGATGTTCCTTTTTTGCCTTTTCGACGATGCTTTTTGGGCACATTGTCGCCATGGGACATTTGGCTTTTGGTTCTGGAACATAGACTTGAGCGTCTGGGTTGAGAATTGACATGGTCTCCGCCATAAAGTCGACGCCACAAAAAACGATAATGTCACATTCAATGTTTTTTTGGGCAAGCATCGCCAATTCCAGACTATCGCCAAGAACGTCCGCTATTTCCTGAATCTCAGGCCTCTGGTAATTGTGAGCCGCAATAAACACGTTCTCATTTTTCTTAAGCTTCAATATTTCCTCTTGCAATTCTCTGATTCTACTTTTCGTGGGCAATACAAACAACTCCCGGAAGAGTCTAGGAAAACGAAATGATTTTAAAATTTAAACATTGCCTTAGAGACTCTTAGTTGCACAATTTTTTTACCTTGTATATATTATAGTTTGATAAATTTTAAACTATTACTTTTTAACATTTTATTAAAAATCTAATAAAGAAAATTGAAAAAATATCGCCAAAAAGGCGCTAAGGGAATAAAGCCCTTCCAATTGGGCAGACAATTCCAAATTATTAACCTTTTTAAGCCAAATTAGCTAATATAGGTAAATAAAAATGGTTTCATGCTGGTACTTATCTATGTTTAAGAAAATTTTGGTGGCTACAGATGGATCCAAGTATGCAGAAAAGGCTGTAAATTACGCTATTGGACTTGCGGAGGCTTTCAAGTCCGAACTTGTTGTTTTAAGTGTCGTGGAGCAGTCCCAGTTAGAACGTCTAGAACCCTATGCTAAAGATAGTGTAGGGGAAATTAGGGAAAAGATGAAGATAAAGGCAAACCAATTTGTGGATGAGGCGGAGAAGAAGGCTAAGGTTAAAGGATTAAAAGTCACTAAGTATGTCTTAGAGGGAGATCCAGCGGAATTAGTGGTAGATCAAGCTGAGAGAGATGGCGCAGACTTAATAGTTGTTGGCACAAGGGGGAGCACAGGGGTTCAAAGGGTAGCTGTGGGAAGCCACGCCATAAGAATTGTGCGCTGGAGTAAAAGACCAGTATTCATTGTGCGTTAACATAAATCTCCCTTCACTCCTACTCCACCTAAGCAGTTTGATATGGAGGCTTTTAATGACTGGCAAACTTGCAATAATTTACTCTGACGACTACCTAAAATACTATTTTGGCCCCGATCACCCTTTACGTCCCCAAAGATTGTGGCTAGCTCTTAAGCTAATGGAAAGCATAGGTATTCTCAACGACCCCAATGTAACGTTAGTTGAGCCACAATTTTGTAAGGAGGAAGAATTAGAGCTTGCTCACAGCCCTGAGTACATCGAAATGGTAAAATACTTTAGCAAAACAGGAGAAGGTTATCTGGATTATGGCGATACCCCGGCTTTCCCTGGAATGTTCGAGGTCACCAGAAACATCGTTGGCGGGTCGCTGAAGGCCGCTGACCTAATAAACACAGGTAAAGTTCAACACGCCTTTAATATCGGCGGAGGACTTCATCACGCTACAAGAAGTAGAGGGTCTGGTTTCTGTGTATTCAACGATATTGCTTGCACTATTCGTTACATTCAGAGAAAATATCACCTAAAAAGAATAATGATTGTAGATTTCGACTGTCATCATGCCGATGGAACACAGGATGCCTTCTACTCTGAGCCAAGCGTCTTAACTGTGTCCCTGCATGAGGATGGAACATATCTTTTCCCGGGATCTGGTTTCGTATTTGAGACAGGGGAGGGAGAGGGAAAGGGCTACTGCGTAAATATACCCCTTCCTCCACACACATTTGATGAGGCTTATATCTATGCATTCAACGAAATAGTACCTCCCTTGGTTAGAGCTTACCAACCAGAAATACTTTTGCAACAGTCAGGGGTAGACACTCACTATACTGACCCTCTAACCTCGGAGGCTATTACAATTAACACCTATGTAAAAGTGTTTGGAAAAATGCACAAACTAGCTCACGAAATATGTGATGGAAAATATCTAATGTTCGGTGGTGGCGGCTACCAAATGGATGTAGTGGCAAGGGCTTGGGCTTCTATGCTTTGTGAAATACTCAACTTACCTATTCCCAAAGAAACTCCTGAACCTTGGAGAGAACTCTATGAAAATATTTCGCGAAAAATTGGGTTAAATGCTCATGCACCAATTAGCATGGGAGATCTAGAAGTAATGATAGATGAAAGAATGAAAAAGAAAATTTTTGAAGAGGTAAAGCAAGTGGTAAGGGAGGTAAAAGAGAGAATTTTTCCAACACATGGAATAGAACTCTAAAAATCCTTTAACTTCCCTCCACGCTAAATAATTCTCTGTTTTCCCTTTTATATTTTTAATACAGGTGGTTGCGGGGGACATTTAAATTAGCGATTACTTGAAAGGAAACTAAGATTATCTTTGAATGAGTGTTTTTGTAATGGTTTTTATGAGGATAGAACTTTCCTTTTCCTCCGCCTATATGTAATGAGTTTCTTTGTTCCTAGAACCCTTTTTAAATTCCTTTTTGGCACAGTTAACTGAGTGTCACCTTTTGGGTTTACATTTGGGCCGTGTCCTGCGTCCCCATCCATATTAAGCCCATTAGGAGTTATTCTGCAGGGTAAAAACGTAGAAAAGGGCGCCTTATGGGTGATGAAAGCCGAAAAACAAATGATACGCAGCAGGCAACACCAAATTAATTACGCCCCCTTTTTGGTGATGCAGATTTATTCGGCTCCATCTCCCTAATAAGGCTCCAAATCGTGAAAGAAACCCTATAAACACCCCCTTTTTGAGGCGAAACCAAACAATTCTACATCACCCCTTTTTGCCGAAAGGTTTATATTTATCTTTAGTATATAGAGCTAACAATAATTAGTTAATAATATGTAGAGTTAACAATAAACAGTGTGATGGATATGATATGGCAAGGACGTGGCTTCGGTAGAAATGTTTGGGATAGACTTCAGAAAATAAGCCCCATGGAGTTTCTCATATTAGTGATGATTAAGGAGAGACCTTGTTATGGTTACGAGATTATAAACAGACTCAGTGAGAAGTTTAAGGGTTTTTGGGAGATTAAAGCTGGCGTAATATATCCCGCATTGTCTCGACTTGAGGAAAAAGGACTAATTCAAGGAACTAAAGAGGAGAGCGATAGAGGTCCTAGCAGAAAAAGGTATGAGATAACTCCCTCCGGTGAAGAGGCCTTGAAAGAAATTGTGGAGAAGTTTGATAGGGAAATTGACTTCTTCCAGAATTTTGTGGGCTTTGTTGATGATCATCTTTGTTCCAGTTTCGAGAAGTACGCTCTAAAAAGAACTCACTTCATGGCTGACAGGATTGAGCAATTGACTAAGCTTGCAAAAGACTACGCAACATCTTTTCTGTCTCCTGAGGAGACTTTGAAAATTTTGAGGGCGTTAAAGGCTCAGTTGGAATCAGAATTGAAATCTATTGATGCCACTATTAAGAGGCTGGAACAACAGAAGTCCTCCCATGAATTACCGAAGAGGATAAAAGTTGAATAGGAGGTGAAAAAGGTTATGGATTGCGGTAAATGGTACAGGCCGGAATTTTTCCTTCCTTGGGATCACAGGTTCGGACACCATATGAGAAACATTGGAAAAATGATGTCTCAGAAATTCCCAGAATTGTTTGAGAAAATGAGAGTTTTGGAGTCAACTTATATTGCCGAAGACCAAGACCGCGTTATAGTGGAGATTGACATCCCTGGCTTTGAGAAAGACGACATTGATTTAAGGGTAGGCGACTATTACTTGGAAGTTAGCGCGGAACGGGATCACAACGAAGAGGAAATAAAACTGAGAGGAACAGAGAAGAAAACATTCAAAGCAAAAATCAGCCTACCCGCAAGAGTAAAAGGCGAAGATGCAAAGGCTGTTTATAAGAATGGAGTGCTAAGAGTTGTTCTAAAGAAGGAATCCGAAAAAAGTGTTAGTGTGAACTAATGATTTGTTCAGGAAAACGTGTACCCTTTTAAATCATTCTTACCTTTCCTTTTTTATTAGGAGTAGGTCTTGCAAAGAAGGGTTAGGCGCCATATGTTTAAACAACACTCCTGAGGCTGAATTTTTGTGGTGACCTTGCCTTAGCCTGCCTCCACATCCCTCCCTCCATTTTTCTACACAAAGGTGTTAAAAAGATGGAGAGATGGTTTCTCTCAAGCCAGCCACAAAAACAGATCCCTACAAATAGGAGTGCTGCCTAAACATATGGTTAGGTGGCTGATGCTTTTGATTTTTAGAAATTTTGTGCGTTCATTATATTTGTTAGAGCTTTTATGAATAATCTATTGTTTTCTGGTGTTGATGTTGATACCCGGAAAAATTTGTTGTTTAGACCTCTTTGGTCTGCACAGTTTTTTATTAGAATCTTGTTTTCTAAGAGTTTCGCTGTTAATTTTCCTGCATCAAGATTCTCTTTGGTGATTTCTACTAGTATGAAGTTAGTTTCTGAGGAGTAGGGTCTCAGTCCTTCGATTTTTGTTATTTCCTCTCTGATGTATTCTCTTTCTTTTATGGTTTCTGAAACGTTTTTTTCAGCATAATCTATGTCTTCGAGAGCGGCTATGGCGGCTTGGATGGCAATTGTGCTCATGGGGAAGACGGTGTCAAGTTTGCGTAGCTGCATTATTAGTTCAGGATTCGCAAGGCCGTATCCTATTCTTAGGCCTGCAAGGCTGAAGGCTTTAGAGAAGGTTCTGGTAACAATTAGATTCTCATATTCTAAAATTAATGGTGCTACGGTCTTTTTACAGTATTCGTAATATGCTTCGTCTACTACAACAATGGCTTCTTCTTCCAAGATTTCTTTGACAGTTTCTATGGGTGTGTAGTTACCTATGGGGTTGTTGGGATTTATAATAATTATGAGCTTGGTTTTTTTAGTGACCCGCTCTGATACCATTTCTGATTTTAGAATAAAATCTGGTTTCTCAAGTTGTATAAAAACGGGCTTTCCACCAACAGCATTTGATAAGAATTCAAATTGTTCAAAAGAGGGAATAGGTATTATAACCTCATCGTTGAATTCTACAAAAACATTATAAATTAATTCTATGACTCCCAGCGACCCTCTTCCCACGATGACGTTTTCCGGCTTGAGACCAACGTATTCCGCTATCTTCTCATTCAAGTAGTAGCAAGTAGGGTCGGGGTATCTGCTTATTGATGCCAAGCGGTTTTCTACAACATCAAAAACTTTGGGAGAAGGCGGGTAGGGGCTCTCATTATTAAACATTCTTATCACCTCTTCACTACATATGGCGTCGCTAACTATTTTTGCTCCCAAAATGCCGGTTAAAATCTCATAGTTGGATTTAATTCCTATTAGGTGGGGCTTAACGAATCTTCTAACATCTTTAACCATAAAATCACCTGAACCAGCAACATCTTCTATTTTCCAATTTATGGATAAAAGAATTATAATACATACAACGTATTTTAAGATAGAGGCTTTATGTATCTGTTTCAATAAATTGGGAAGTTTATGGGTTACTTCTCTTGGTTTAAGCCAAACAATTTAAGGTCGTGAAGGGTCAAATGAAGATTAAAGTGTTGGGGTCTAGTTCTGGCTGGGCTCTTCCTCGACTCGGATGTAGTTGTAAAATCTGTTCATCTATAAATGAGAAGGACAAAAGAATGAGATCGGTTATTATTATTAATGATTCCATACTTGTTGATGCGGGACCCGATATTTACCACCAGCTTATTAGGTTTAATATTTCAAAGATAACTGCTATTTTGCTAACTCACAGCCATCCGGATCACATATTAGGCTTACACGATCTCATTCCCAAAAAGTTTAAGGCTATGAGGGGAGTTCCTGTTTATGGATTGGAAGAAACTTGGATAACCCTTAAGAAAATTTTTCCAAACGCGGGTTATAAAAAAGAGTTTTTCGAAAGTTACAAGTCATTTGATTTGGGTGGATTGAAGTTTACTCCGGTGCCCGTGGTTCACTCAAAAAATGCTTCAACCGTGGGATTCGTCATTAAGGACCAAAAAGTTTTAGGTTACTTTCCAGACTTTCGAAGTCTAGTCAGGGAGGATGATAAAAAATATTTTGAGGAATTAGACTGCCTGTTTTTAGACGGTTCAACGCTTAAACATCCCCTACCAATAGGAACAAGTAGATGGGGGCACATAAGTATCATAGATGGGATGAGATTCGCAACTAGTTGCAAGGTGAAAAAAACAGTTTTCACACACATCGGGCATAGGACACTACCCCACGACGACTTGTGCGAATTTATTAGAAATAAAGGTGAATTCCATGTTGCATTCGACGGTATAGAAATAATTTTGTAAATAAGAATGTACGAACCCCTCTTTCAAAGCTAGCTTTTTAGATTTCCCCGTTTTGCAATCGCTTTTTCTGAGGTACTACCTTTTTATCTATTTATATGACAAACTTTTCTTAAATATTCAAATTAAACTATTCTTTTCTTGTGGCATCTAAAACTAGTTTTTAGGGTAAACAATTTTCCGGTTGGTGGGACGTATTTTTAATCTTTGGGTTGGATATTGACAGTCACTTTTATTAGTGATTGTTTTTTGCTAGATTACGAGATTGTGTCTATAATCGGTGGTTGCTTTGAATTTTGAGAAGGTTCTTAAAGGGTTAGAAAATAAGCGGGATGAAATGGTGAAACTGTGTTGCGAATTGATAGGTTTTAAAAGCGAGAATCCTCCAGCGAACGTTGCGGACATAGCTTACTTTATTCGAGATTATTTTAAAGAGAGGGGCTTCAAGGTTAATACTTATGAACCTGAAAAGGGGAAGGTTAGTGTTTCTGCCAGACTTGATGGAGGAGAGGGGAGAAGGCTCTTGTGGAATGGACACATGGATGTGGTTCCTGCGGGTAGAAGAGAACTCTGGTCTACTGATCCCTATGTGGGGGTGGTGCATGATGGAAAGATTTTTGGTAGGGGCGCTTCTGATATGAAGGCAGGTTTGGCAGTCGCCATGGTTGTAGCGTCTCACCTTTCTGAGATTGATGCACGTATTAGGGGAGGAATTCAGTTAGATTTTGTTCCTGACGAAGAGACTGGTGGATATCATGGGACAAAATATCTGGTAGAGAAGGGTATAAGTGCTGGTGACGCATGTATTGTGGGTGAAGGCACTTCTTCCAGAGTTTGGGGTATTGCGGTGCGTGTTGCTGAGAAAGGAATACTCGACCTGTATGTTTCAGCACTGGGAAAAACCTCCCATGCCAGTGTGCCCTTCTTGGGAGAAAACGCCATTGAGAAGCTCATTAATTTGCTGCTGATGATTAAGAAATTGGAAAATAAAAAAGTCCAGACACCACTCGTGGTTCAAAAAATAATAGAGCAGAGTGTTCCCTACTATGAAAAAATTGCTAAAACTTCTGGTATTCCCGCCGAAAATTATAGAACACTTTTTAGTAAAATGACTGTTAACATTGGGGTAATTAAGGGTGGTGTGAAGACCAACGTGGTTCCAGATTATGCTGAGGCCAAGGTGGATATCAGGCTACTTCCAGGCCAAGATCCCGAAGAGGTTTTCTCTGAGATTCAGAAAATGGTGGCTGATTCAGGTATTCGAGGGATAGGTTTAGACAAAGATGTGGCTTTGCCCTCTTATGAAAATCCTGACCATCCCTTTGTTTCTCTCGTAAAAAAATGTGTTGCGGAAATTACTGGAACGCAGCAAGTTAATACTATTATTGGCTCAGGGGCAACTGACGCCCGGTACATAAGGAGTTTGAGGGGTATACCTACTGTCATTTTGGGCCCCGGAAATGAGAGTAGCCACTCAGCAAACGAGTATGTTGACATAGAGGATATGGTTACAATGTCAAAAATCTATTCTCTCATCGCCCTCAATTTTCTATCTTGAGGTGACATTCTTTCCATTATAAAATAAAAATGTTTATTTTTAATATGTCAGCGTAGCTGTTTTTTCACTCTATTTTGTGTAACACTTTGTATAATTCAGTTTCGAATTTTATGGACTCTTCGGGTAGGGGTCTGGGCTTTCCAAGTAGTAGGCTGATAACGTATATTTGCGACATTCGTTCTAAAAATTCTGTTACGTGAAACGCTTCTTTGAGGTCTTTCCCGCAGCATAGTGTTCCATGGTTTGCTAGGAAGACCGCTGCCCTGTTTCCGAGTCCCTTTATTGCGCTTTGGGCCAGTTCGGGGGTTCCCGCCAGCTTGTATTCGGCGACTTCTACTTGGCCCCCCAGTCTAATGGCCATTTCGTCTATTAGGGGAGGTAGAGGTTTGCCCACAACTCCTAGAATTGTTCCATATATGGGGTGTGCGTGGATGACTGCGCCTACGTCCTTTCTCGCATTGTAAACTGCTAAATGCATAACTTTTTCGGTTGAAGGTACTGTTTTACCTTCTAAAACTTCACCCTCCAGATTTACTAAGGGTATATCCTCTGGTTTTAATACTTGGTATTCTATCATACTGGGTGTAATTAGAACTGCGTCTTCTCCGGGGACTCGTGCACTGAGATTTCCTGATTTGCCCACAACTAGGTTTCTTTCAGGCATGAGTCTTCCATACATAACGAGTTCTTCTCTTAACTTCTGCTTTATGTCACTCATAGATAACACCACTAGGGGAATGTTTCACTTTTGTAAATTTAACATTTTTGAGTATAGTGCTTTCCATTCAGAGTAATAATTTTTGTATTGATTATGGGTAGCGTCATCGGGGTTAAATGTTTCATCCCAAACTATCATGGACTTTACTGCTTCATTAAAGTCCTTATAAACGCCTGTGCCCACCGCCACACACATTGCGCAACCCAAGGAGCTGCCTTCCTTAACTGTGGGTGTTATCACTGGTACACCAAGGCAGTCTGCCAGAATTTTTAGTAATGTTTTGTTTCTTGAAACTCCTCCAGTAATCCTCATGGTGTCAAATTTAATCTTTGAAACAGCTGTTATCTGCTCACTATTCGCCCTTATTGCAAAAGCCAAGTTTTCAAAAATTGCCCGTATCATATTTTTCAGCGACAAGGCATCACTAACCAGCAAAAGGGGAGGAGCAAAGATAACTGTTGGTACTACACTTAATTCTTTGCTGAAATCCATTATCTGGGGCCCCATAGTCACTCTTACTCCATTAGCACCTGGAGGCGCCTCAGAAGCCCACTTGTTAAACTCCTCGTAGATTTTAGACTTATTTTTAACAGCTTCTTCCACTCCTAAGTCTAATACCCAATTTTTAAACCATTCCAAGACTCTGCCCATTATACCACTATTACTTTCTATAATCCACATTTTCGGAACTATGTGGCAACAGGTCCAGATTCTTCTCTCTGCGTCAATTATGGGCTTGGAAATGGTCATCTGGATTGGAGTAGTTGTTCCCGCAATGGTGCATATTTGCCCCTCATCTAAAGCTCCAGCCGCCACCAAAGCGCACTGGGTGTCCGCCCCACCAGTAACCACTGGGGTCCCCCTCTTCAGTTCCGTTAAGGCACTTACCTCCGAAGTTATTTCACCCACCACTGTACCAGACAGATAAACGTCCGGTAAGATATCTGGAGGTATCTGAAAGCCCTCAATTATTTCTTGTGACCATGTCCTGTTTCTTATGTCGAATAAAAATGATTCTGTAGCATTAGTGGGTTCTGAGGAGTACACCCCTGATAGTTTATATAAAACCCAGTCGTTAATCATAAGCATATGAGCAATCTTTTTGTACACGTTCGGTTTGTTTTCCCTAAACCAGAGCATACGTGCAGGAGCAAACATAGAGGGGGGCCAGTGTCCCGTGATTTTTTGAAATTCCAGTTTTACCAGTTTTTGGATTTTATCCTCTACAAGTATGCCTCTGATATCTATGTTTGGTCCGCCATAGAGTTCTCTTCCATCCTTATCTAAGAAAATTACTCCCTCTCTCTGGCTTGTGGAGCTCAAACCCAAAACGTTTTGTTTATCAATTTTGCCCCGCCTCATAGCCTCTTTTATGAGGCGAATGATTCTTTTCCAGAGCTGATCACAGTTAAACTCCTTCCCGATGCCAAAGGTTTCAGGTGGACTTTCATAGTCCCAAGCCTCTTGAGCGAATGATATGATATTTCCCTTTGTGTCAAAGATTGCGCATCTTACAGAGCCAGTTCCCACATCTATGGCAATAAGACTTTCTTTACTCATACATTTCACTTCTTTGTTTTTAAGATCTCCTTGTTAAGGATATATTTAGGTTCTTTTCCGGATAAGTAATTAATAATGTCTTCTGCGATCATCTTTGATTGACGCCTGACAGTGTCAATTGTGTTTCCACCTATGTGAGGGGTGGCGATGACATTATCAAGGGTCAGGAAACGGTCACCTGATTCTATGGGGTCTTTAATGAAGACGTCTAAGCCCGCTCCCGCTATTTTTTTGTCCTTTAAAGCATCAAATAGGGCATCTTCTTCGGTTATGGCGGCACGCGCAGTGTTGATGAAGAATGCAGTTTTTTTCATCATTTCAAAATGCTTTTTCTTAATCATACCAGTGGTTTCGGGGGTTACTCTAGTGTGGACGGTTACAATATCAGACTCCCTCATGAGAGTTTCCAGATCTACTCTTTTACCTTCAACCTCTTTCAGGCGTTTCTCATCAACGTAGGGGTCGTAGACTAGGATTTCCGCGCCGAAACCGTATCTCAGCCTTTTGGCTACTTGAAAGCCTATGGCGCCCAAACCTATTATTCCAATCTTTTTCCCTCCGAGTTCAATTCCCTTAAGCATGTTGTGGCAAGTTAAAAGGTCTGCTTCACTTTTATAGATAATTTTCCCTGCTCTTAGAAGACGGTCCGCCTTCATAATGTTACGTGTCACACATAGCATGAGTCCCACTGTCAAATCTGCGACGGACTCGGTATTCCTGTGGGGAGCGGAAAAAACCGGAATTCCCTTTTCAGTAGCAGTTTTGATATCCACATTCCAAGGGTCGTCTCTGCATGAAGCAATTATTTTCAATTCACACTGTTCTATAACTTTTTTTGTAACGAAATCAGCTTCAACAATAAGAACATCTGCTTCCTCGCTCTTAATTTTACTAATGAATTCATTTTCATCATAGTAAATCTTCTTGGTGTCACGCCAGCTCTCATATGTGTAATCCATATGTCTTTTTAATAGACTAAGTCCATATTCGTCAAATTCTGCAGTTATGAGTGCCTTCATTTTTTATAACCTTCAAACATTGACTTTAATTATTTTGAGAAATATACCGTTTGGTTTAATAACTCTTTGTGTATCCAATTACTAATTCGCTACTGAGGATTTGAATATACTTAATTATAAATATGTAATGAATGAGTATGGAATTGAGGTATACATCCACTGAAATAATAAAAGGGGTTTTTGAGATATGAATAAGGACAAAAACACTGAATCATATGAGGTTTCTTCTGAGCTTCTGAAAAGAGCAGTTGACTTTCACGGCCATCTTGGTCCCTTCCTAGTATTGGGCCTCAGGATGTCAAAAACCGCACACAGATTTTTAAAACAAATATCTAGAGTCAGAGTCAAAACCGCACTAAAGCCCCCACGTAGCTGTGTTATAGATGGAATCCAGATAGTAACTAGATGCACTATAGGTAACACAAAATTGACTGTTGTTGAATCTCCATCAGAAATAAGCGGTGAATTTTTTGGCGAAGGAGAGAAGATAGTGATACGCTGTAAAAACAAATTTCTTAAAAATCTTGACAGCAGCTTAAAAAATAAGGAAAAAACTCTGGAAGAAATAGCTTTAGACATCAAGGAATTAGACGATAATGAAATTTTTGACGTAGAGAAAACATAAAAAGACAACTTGAAGGACTCGTATCCGTAGTCTTCATCAAAAATTATCAAGGCATTGTTGTATTGGTAACAGTTTTTATCCTCTTAATTCCTTTGGAATTAGACATACGTTTTTCATAAATTTTTTGGTTGGTGGTATTTATGTTTGATGCGAAAGAATTTATCAGCGAAAAGGTGGAATGGATTAGGCGGGAAGTAGGTGGTGAAAAGGCTATAGTGGCAGTCTCGGGTGGGGTAGACAGTTCGGTTACTGCGGTTCTCGCTTTTAAAGCTCTTAAGAGCAAATTAACGGTTGTTTTCTTGGATGATGGATTGATGCGTGAAGGAGAGCCAGAGGCGGTAACTAAAATCTTCAAAGATATGGGCATTGAAATAGAGATCTATGATGTTAAGAAAAACTTTTTCCAGGCCATGAAGAATCTAACTGATCCAGAAGAAAAGAGAAAAGCCTTCCGACAAGCCTTCTATAACTCTCTTGCCAACATCGCCCGGGAACTGGGCGTTAAAATTCTTCTTCAAGGAACAATAGCCGCTGATGTTGTTGAAACCGTAAGAGGTGTGAAATCACAGCACAATGTGCTCGAACAGATAGGAATAAACCCTCTAGAAAAATTCGGTCTCAAAATTATTGAGCCAGTAAAGGAACTGTATAAGCCAGAGGTTCGAAAAGTGGCTAAGGAACTCAACCTTCCCGATAGCATTATTAATCGTAAACCTTTTCCGGGACCAGGACTTTCTATTCGAGTGATTGGCGAAGTAACCCCGGAGAAGGTAGAGTTGGTTAGGAAAGCTACAAGAATTGTTGAGGAAGAATCTAAAAATCTCCCTTCATTCCAAGTTTTTGCGGTTCTACTTAACGATAAGGCTACGGGAATAACTGGGGAGGGAACAAGAGCTTACGGGAACATTATAGTTATTCGTGCGGTGGATTCTAAAGATGCCATGACTGCTGAACCTACTGGAATTCCTTGGGAGCTGCTTTTTAAAATGAGGAACCGTATAGTTTCAGAAATTCCAGGAGTTTCAAGGGTTCTCTATGACATCACGTCTAAACCTCCTGCAACAATAGAATTCGAATAAAAATATGTTATACTTGACCAAACGCTTTATATTTTTAATATTTAGGAAAAATGTTTAAAGTGGGCGCGTATTCAACGTACACATAAAACTGTTTAAAATAAAGAGCGTTTTGAAGCTCTAAGGTGGTTTTTGATGAGATCTGCGGTGGTTCGTGTAGCAGAAGCTAAGCCCCGGGATGTGGGACATGGAATCGTTAGGATAGATCCCTCAATTGCCGAAAAACTTAACATTACAACTGGAGACACGGTGGAGATTATTGGTAGAAGGAGAACCGCAGCTCTTTCTTGGTATGGTTATCCCGAAGATAGAGGGACTCAGATTATTAGAATCGATAGTGCAACCCGAAAAAATGCTGGTGTAGGAATTGATGATAAAGCAAGTATAAGAAGAATTGAAGCATGTCCAGCATCCAAAATTGAGCTGGCGCCTACTGAACCTCTCAGCCTAGTCGAAGGTGAAGAATATTTTAAAAAGATTCTTGATGGGCGGGTCTTTACTGCAGGGGATTATATAGAGCTATCCTTGATGGGCAAAAAGATTCTTTTAATTGTGGTGTCATATAAGCCGAAGGGCGATGCGGTAATCGTAAATAAGGGAACTGAGATTAAGATGATTTCCAAACCGGTTAAAGAGATTAAAGATAGCAGGGTGCGTAAGGTTGCATATGAAGATATTGGTGGTTTGCATGAGGAGGTGAGGCGGGTACGCGAGATGATCGAACTTCCTCTGCGTCACCCTGAGATATTTGAGAGACTAGGTATCTCTGCGCCAAAGGGCGTCTTGTTGCATGGGCCACCGGGAACGGGAAAAACTCTTCTGGCGAGGGCGGTGGCAAACGAGACCGAGGCCTACTTTATTTCTATAAGTGGTCCCGAAATTATGAGCAAATTCTACGGAGAGAGTGAGGGACGACTGAGGGAAATATTTCGAGAGGCGGAGAGGAATGCTCCTGCTATAATCTTTATAGATGAGCTGGATAGTATAGCTCCCAAAAGAGAGGAAGTCACTGGAGAAGTGGAGCGGAGAGTCGTTGCCCAGCTTCTAGCACTAATGGACGGAATACAATCTAGAGGGGAACTTGTAGTTATAGGTGCTTCTAATCGGCCTAACGCTCTTGACCCTGCTCTGAGGCGCGGTGGGCGTTTTGATAGAGAAATTGAGTTTGGGATACCTAACAAGCAAGCGAGACTGGAAATATTACAAATACACACAAGAGGGATGCCTCTTGCAGACGATGTGGATATAAGGTTTCTAGCAGAATATACTCATGGTTTCGTTGGGGCAGACATTGAAGCTTTATGTAAAGAGGCTGCAATGCTTGCTATAAGAAGGATCTTGCCCGAAATAGATTTAGAAACAGAGAGTCTACCCGCGGAAGTACTCAACAAAATAGAGGTGAATATGCAGGACTTTACCAATGCTCTGAGAAATATTGAACCTTCAGCAATGAGGGAAGTTCTAATAGAAGTCCCAAATGTGAGGTGGGATGATGTCGGTGGCCTCCAAGAGGCAAAACAGGAATTAATAGAAACTGTTGAGTGGCCACTTAAATATGGTAAATTCTTCAACTACATGGGCGCCAAACCTCCGAAGGGAATATTCCTCCATGGTGCACCCGGAACCGGCAAGACCCTGCTGGTAAAAGCTTTGGCAAATGAGAGCCAAGCAAACTTCATTTCAGTTAAGGGACCGGAGTTTTTCAGCAAGTATGTTGGTGAAAGCGAGAAAACTGTTAGGGAAACTTTCAGGAAAGCTAGACAGTCTGCACCCTGCATCATATTCTTTGATGAGATTGATGCGATTGCCCCAGTTCGTGGGGCTGGTTACGGTGATTCTCATGTCTCTGAAAGGGTGATAAGTCAGATTCTCACCGAGATGGATGGATTGGAGGAACTTCACGATGTGGTTGTCGTAGCTGCAACTAACAGGCCCGACATTGTGGACCCCGCGCTACTGCGTCCGGGCAGATTTGATCGCATAATTTATATTCCGGTTCCGGATAAAGAGGCCAGAAAGGAGATTTTAAGGATTCACACGGCTAAGAGTCCTCTGGACAAAAAGGTAGACTTAAATGAATTGGCGGAGAGAACAGAAGGTTATACTGGAGCAGATCTTGCCGCCGTCTGTAATGAGACTATTATGATAGCGATAAGAGAGTACATTATGAGTAACCAGATAGATGAAAAAACCGAGGATTTCAAAAAATACACAATTAAAAAGAGACACTTCGAAAAAGCTTTAGAGAGGGTTAAACCTCTACCTAGAGGGCAACTTGAAAAATACGAGGAAATAGCCAGAAATTTCGCCGCGGGAATAACATAATTGTAAGTGCTTAGCTTATAAAGATCGAACCAGAGTTATCTGCCCCCTCTAAAATGGATTTGTTTTTCGGCTGCTTTTCCCAGTCTATTTGTTTAAACAAAACTAGTTTAAAGGATATTAATTATTTTTGGAAGTGAGTTCTTTTTCTTGTGTCTACAAGCGTTTGTCCAATTTTTCTGTACACAAATATGTTAAAGAGATGGGAAACATAGTCTACAAACTTAAGCGGGGATTAAACTGGGAATGATTTCAAAAAGTATGGGGTATACACACCTGACTTGATTTGAATATTGTAATACTAGAGGAAATAAAAATAGAGGTAAGGGTGACTAGAGGGATTGTTTTTTGTTTTAATTGGTGGATTTATTCTGATAATTTTTTTATGAAGTTTTTTTACATTTGTTTCAGTACATTTATTATACGGTCTCCGGCCCTTTTCATTTCTACGAGTAGGAGTCCTAGGTTAGCTCCTGGTTTGGTTATGGCTGATAAAACAGCTTCTGTTCCTACGCCTCGGAGAATTATATCCCCTTTAGTTCCACTCACTATTACTTTATCCATTTCTCCTCGGGCGAGCTCAGCTACTGCTCTGTTTCCTATGTTGAGAAGCGCAGCGCTCATGGCTGCAATTAAACCTTCATCTGCATCTTTTGGTAGAGCCGAAGCCATCACTAAACCATCAGTTCTCACTACTGCGGAGGCTTCTATATCTGGGTCAGCATCTTCCATGGCTTTTAATAGGCCTTCGAGCTCACCTCTCCAGTTCTTTGGCATATTTTCTCACCTACAAACATACTTTTAGGACATTATTTTAAGGCTTTATTTTTGAAAAACATTTTGCCTATCAATAAATTTATTGGATTCTGAGTTGTTAAAGTTAGCTCCTACTATTGTGTTGGTCTAGGAAATCTTAAGAGGGTTCCAGTCTTTCTGTGTTTGAAATAAAGCAGTGGGCGTGATATAAATTTTTTTGAGAATGTTTCCATTTTTTAAAAGTATAGATAGAAAATTAAAAAAGCATTATACTTTTTTGTAAGTAATACGACATTAAACAAAATAATTTTCCAAATGTTCTGGTGAAAAGGTAGATGAACTCAAGTATGTACATACCTAGGTAAGGGAAGTTTAAAGATGAGCCGTTTCTTGAGAAAAATTCTGGGATTAAGTGAATCTGAGACCTACAGGCTTTCAAGAGTGAGAATTAAAAAGGAGGTAGTGGAGGGCATTCTAGAAGCTAGTAGGAATGTTCATCCTCGGGAATTTATTGGTCTTCTCAGGGCTGAGAGGGGTATGATTACTGAGATCGTTTTTGCTCCGGCGAGTGTTTACGGTCAAGGATTATCACAGTTTTGCCCCCACATGTTACCATTTGATTTTTCGATTGTGGGGAGCATTCATTCACACCCTTCCGGTTCCAGCATGCCCTCAGCCGAGGATCTTAACTCTATGTTTAATTTTGGATTTATACATATAATTGCGGTATTTCCATATCACGGTTTTCAGAGCTTATATGCTTATGACAAAAAAGGTAAACCTATTCAATTAGAAATTGTAGAATAATTCAATATTACTAGTCACATAAGCTTGGATTTTGGATCCCTTAAATTGGGCTTCCATTCTAGAAACTACACGCTCAGAGTTATCCATTTTGTATTATGTGTTTTTTGCAGGCTCAATTTTACACTCAAATAGAGCATTCTACCTAAAAAACGCTGTTTTTAGGCTTTTGGTTGATGAATTTTCAGAGCACATTGAACCTGTATATGACAGGTGATGGTTGGTAGGACCACCTTGTAAATTTAATCGACTCTTTTTTCTTGGAATGAGGCTTTAAATTGTAAAAGGAGCTTTAAAGCTGCTTTTTTGAGGCTGCGCATTGGTGTATCACAAGGTTGCCTGCCCTTCAATAAAAGTATTTTAGTGTAATTTTTTAGATATAAAGCGTAAATGCTATAAGGCAAAAAAGAATTATTTGAGGAACTAATAATTATTGGATTATATTTCAAAAACTTGCGTTAATTTATGAGGTGAAATCTTTGTGTAAGTTCTGTTATAAACATGGGGATGGTAAAAGATGGTATCTAAATGAGAGAAATCTTTCAGTAAAATTGGCAAAAGAGCTAGGATACGAACAGTGGGAGTTGGATCACTGGAAACTAATAGACAAAGTTTATGGTGATGCTGCGAAAATGTTGGCAGATGTTATTAATGATCCCAGTTTACTAGAGCCAACCAAAAAGATGATAGAAAGTATGATACAGAAGGATGAAGGTCGAGATAGAGTGTTTCCTGAAGGCCACATGGGGCAGGTAATCACTCTGGAAGAAGCAAAAAAGATTGTTGAAATCGCTGGAGACGTTTACAGGGTTATGTGTCCCTGTCGCAGAATGAACAGGAACGAGAAAGTTTATACCTGTATGCCATTAGGGTTACACGGGGAGACTGTGGAGGGATACGTAGACCACGCGCCAAGAGGCGTAGAAAGACTAACCGTGGAGGAGGCAAAGGAATTCTTAGATGAGTGTGACGAAAAAGGACTTGTTCACACAATTGCAGGAACACCACTACCACTGGCATTTGCAATGTGCAATTGTTCCTACCCTGAATGTATAGCTTTAAGACCAAGAATAGACTTCGACATAAAACACTTCTTGAAGGGGCACTATGTGGCAGATGTAGACATTGACAAGTGTATAGGATGCGGCAAATGCGTTGTCCGTTGCCAATTTGGAGCAATAAACCTTCGAGTCACATTGGGTAAAGCCTACATTAACCAGTTCAAATGTTTCGGTTGCGGTGTATGTAGAGCAGGATGTCCGGAAAACGCAATAACACTGATACCAAGAGAAAGCATCCCAGCATTGAGGGAGGTATGGTAAATGGCGGCCAAAGTGAAAGTCCAATGGATTAAAGATAAATGCCCCAAACCACAGGATTGTGGAAAATGCTTAGAAGTCTGCCCCAGTACAGTTTTCGTCCTAGTGGCAACCGACAGAGAACGCTATAAAGAACCAGAAAACTGGGTAATCATCCCTTCATTTGAACTCTTCTGCACCTCATGCAATAGATGTATCAATATCTGCCCCAACAACGCAATCAAAATAGAAATAAAAGAAGCCTAGTAAAAAAAGAAATCCCCTCAAATTTAATCTCATTCCTTATTTCCCATTTTTGCGTATGGTTCTACTTTTGCAAATTTGTACGCTAACTGTATTAACTCATTAAACTTTATCGAAGTAATCTCTATTTTATTTTGGGGCACAATTAATTTGGTGTCTCCTGCTGCGTGTTGTTTGTTTTTCGGTTTTCATCATCCCTTGGTGTGCCCTTTTCGGCTTTTTTGCCCCACAGAATAACTTAAAATGAGCTTCAATATGGGGACGCCGGACGCGACTCAAACGTGCACCCAAAAGGTGACACTCAGTTAAACTGTGCTAATGATGGGGGAGGTGGATTTTCTCCAGTTATTAAAGCAGATTCCAAAAGTGGGGGTGTTGCTGTTTTGTGAGTTTTAGTGCTCCATTTTGTTGACAATTGTAAAGAAACGTTTTGAACTCCTCCACTTATTTTGGGAAGAATTGTATAAACCTTTATTTCCCTATCGCTCAGGGTTTTCGGGTGGCTTTAATCATTGAAGTCAGGGAGAAGCGTGGAGCCATTAATTGTGAAATAGAGCAACAAAAATGCAAAACTTTATATACCATAATAAACAATTTTTTTTCAACTTGAAAGAATTTGGCGGTTTAGGTGGGGCAGAGTGCAGGTGTCAAACGAGCGGAAAGCTCCGGTCAACGTGAAACCTGAAGCAGTATCGGGTGAACCCATCCTTAAAAGAATATTCCGCAGAAGAATCAGAATAGATCCCAAAATGGTTAGGCGACTCAACATAAAGCTCGGAGAACGGGATTGCGAAACGTTCTCCACTCCCCGAGGCGACCTCGACTGGACAAAAGACCAAGGCAGAAACTCCGCATGGGAAGACATCGAAGAACTAGCAGAAAGCATAAAAAAAGACGGCATAATACACACCCCACTGGTCTGCTCCTTCAAAAAATTCACAGAAAGCAGCGAAGACGGCGAAGACGGTGAAATTTTTGCGGTTCAGGGATGGAGGAGAATCAGAGCCGCAGTGCTAAACAAGCAGGAATACATCGAGGTAGACTACACCGAAGACCTCACACCCGAAGAAGCAGAAATACTAAGCTTCAAAGAAAACTACAACCGCAAAAACTTGTCCGACACAGAAATATCCCAGTTCCTCTGGAGAGTAAAGCAGCGCCACCCCCACTGGACCTACCAAAAAATTGGAGAAACCTACGGACTAGGAGGAAAAAACCCCGAAAGCAAAAGAAAAGCAGTAGCCTCCTACATAGCACACCAAGACTTCCTCCAACGCCACAAAAAAACCGTCCAAGAATTGGACATAAACCCCAAAAAACTAACCCGAAACACAACCATACAAATCCAAGCCACAGCCAGACAAATAGCCAGCAACCCAAACCAACAAGAACAAATAGAAAAAGAAATCCTAGAAACCATAGCAAAAAACAGCATCCCCACAACAAAACTATGCAAAACCCTAAGAACACAACACCAACAAGGAAATAAAATAACCCCACAACAAGCCCTACAAACAATAAAAACAAAAACGAGCAACCACATACAACTAACCCTCCCACAAAAAACACTCCAAGCCCTCCAAAAATACCAATCACAAACAAACCCCAACCAAAAAACCACCATAGAAACAACCATAATAAAAATAATAGAAAACCACCTAAAACAACAAGGATACCTCTAAATAAAACCACAAACACAACCCAACCAGCCAACCCACACCAAAACCCTCCAAACACCAACACAAAACCAAAACAAAAACAACCCACACAAAACAAAAAAACAAACACCACAAAAACCACACACCCAAACCACAAAACAAGAACCCCCATCTTTAAGTATGCAGCCTCCCCCCACACATAACCACCTGACCCCCCAAAAAAGAAGACTTAACAAGGCTCCCCTCCAAATAAACCCAAAAAATGGTAAACCAGCCAACCCCGCACACAATTCAATGCCAACAAACCACATACTCACAACAAAGCCCCAAAAACAAAATCAAAAAAACATAAATATCCAAACACACAAGAAATAACAAAAGCCACCCAAAACAACACCAAAAAAGATGGGCAAAAATCCACAACAACCAACCCAAAACCCAACAACCCAAAAACCCAGCCCACCAAACAAAAAAGCAAAAAAGAAAAACAAAACCCTAAACGAGGCGAAAAAAACCTCCCAAAGAACGTAAATATGCTCGGAAGGGGGCAAACGTGGTAAGCGTCCTCTGCGTTGCGGGAACAAGACCCGAAATCATAAAAATGGCACCCGTAATAAAAGCCCTACAAAACTATTC
>JAHQXB010000107.1 GCA_029856435.1 Candidatus Jordarchaeia archaeon | reverse complement strand
ATAATTTCTCTTGGTATTCTAGGTACTTTTAACTCGGTGCCACTGTTGTGATTGACAAATATTTAAAATCCCCTTAATGCATAGTAAATGGGGGTGTCTTCTGATGAGTGGTGAAGTTGTCTATGTTGATGTGGGGATGCTTCGTAATTTTATGGTTGATGTTTTCGTTGGTGTGGGTGTTCCTCGTGTGGACGCTGATATTTGCGCCGAGGTTTTGATTACCTCTGATCTCTGGGGTATTGATTCTCACGGTATCCAAAGGTTGAAAATGTACTATGACCGCATTAAGGAGGGAAAACAGCTTCCTGTCACAAAAATCAGCGTTGTGAGAGAGGGTCCTACGACTGCCCTCCTTGATGGCGGAAACGGTATGGGCCACGTAGTGGCTTACCGCGCCATGCAAATGGCTATTGCTAAGGCTAAAGAGTATGGTACTGGGGCTGTTGCTGTGAGGAACTCTAACCATTTCGGTATAGCGGGCTACTACGTTTTGATGGCTGTAAAGGAGGGAATGGTGGGCATGGCAATTACCAACGCTAGACCCGCCGTTGCTCCCACATTCGGTGTGGAGCCCATGCTGGGAACCAACCCTCTAACTTTCGGCTGCCCCACAGACGAAGAATTTCCCTTCATAATCGATTGTGCCACATCCATCACCCAGAGAGGAAAAATAGAAGTTTTGGACAGGCTCGGTGAACCCACTCCTGAAGGCCTAGTTATTGGTGCTGATGGTAAACCTCTAACTGACACCAAATCTATACTTAAAGGCCTGATTGACGGTACAGCTGCACTTCTACCACTGGGAGGGTTGGGCGAAACCACAGGGGGGCACAAGGGCTATGGATACTCAACCCTAGTTGAGATTCTCAGCGCCGCTTTTGGAGGCGGCCCCTACCTTAAGGGTCTCGCCGAGGCGGATAGGGACAAGAAAACACCTTACCGTCTGGGCCACTTCTTCCTCGCAGTAAACGTTTCCAGTTTCACCTCCCTAGAGGAATTTAAGGCTACGGCGGGAAACATAGTGAGGCAATTGAGAAGCTCCAAGAAGGCCCCGGGCCAGACCAGGATTTATACTGCCGGTGAAAAAGAGTATGAGAAGCAAAAGGAGAGGCTAAAAACAGGTATACCCATAAATCCCAACCTGCAAAAAGACATACTAATAATGAAAAATGAACTCGGCCTAAACCAATACCAGTTCCCATTAGTGACGAGAATTTAGCAATTGCCCAAATAAAAACATTTTAGTATTTATTTTTTTGAAACATTTTCCTTCCAATGGTGGCTCAATATTGGGAAAAGGAGGTGAATGATAGCTGTTTTGTAGATTATTTTTTGTGGAAATTTAGTTGCTGTCATTGGTTTTACGGTACACCGGTTCTTCAAATCTAATAATTTTAATACTAGTTGAATTATAGAATAAATGTTTCTTAGGGAGGCTGTCTATGCCGGTGAATGTTACCTGTGTGGGAATAATGGTGGTGGATTTCATAGCAGCAGACTTGCAGAAGGTTTCATCTCCGGGGGAGGTTACCTTCACTCCAGTAGGGATGTACATAGGTGGACATGCGGCGAATGTTTCGATAGATCTGGTAAAGCTCGGGTTAAAGGGAGGGGAAGTGAGCAGTGTGGGTGCGGTGGGGGAAGATTTGCTGGGAGACTTTGTGGAGAGGAGCCTAAACAGTTTTGGAATGGTTACCCACTTAATTCGGACAAGCAAAGCTGACACTTCAAAGGATCTCATCTTGGTGGTTAGGGGGGAAGATAGAAGGTTCCACTTCGATGTGGGAGCCAACCTCTACTTGGAACCGGAATTTGTGAAAGGAGTGCTCAAGTCTGAAAGGCCCACCATACTTTATGGGGGTGCTGTGGGTCTTCTGGGCCAGTTTGACGAGAAACTACTAGAAGTCCTCAAAATGGCTAAAGAACTGGGCTGCTTAACTTTCCTTGACCCCATAAGACCTTACAGTAAGGGCTGGGATTTCCTTGTAGGAGCCGCTCCCCTAATAGACATATTTCACTGCAACAATTTGGAAGCCTCAGAAATCACAGGCAAGAAAGAGTTAAGAGATGCTGTGAAAGAATTGGTTAACCTAGGAGTGAAAATGGCTGTGGTAAGCATGGGCGATAAAGGCCTATTAGCGGCCTATGAGGGGGAAATATATTCTATGCCGGCCTTCAAGGTGGACGCCATAGACCCCACTGGGGCTGGAGACGCCTTTTGTGCCGGCTTCATCAAAAAATTGTTAGATTTGAAGGGTAAAACTCTGAGTGAAGGAATCAAGCTAGACGAAAACCAGCTCTTGGAGGTTTTAGCCTATGGAGAAGCTGCGGGAGCTGTCTGCGTTACGGCGCCGGGTACCACTACTGCGGTGGATAAAGTTAGGGTTGAAGAATTGCTAAAAGAACAGGGCGAAAAAGTCCTATCAAAAGTGGAAAAAGTAAAAAAATAGTAAAAAGATTTGTTTTATTGTGGTTTTATGCTTTTTCTCCCTCGTAAGTGGTTTGGTACTGTTTTCTGAGTACTTTTTTGAGGATTTTTCCGCTGGGGTTCTTGGGAAGTGTGTCAAGAATTATTACTTTTTTGGGTACCTTGTATCCTGCGAGGTTTTCTTTGCAGTACTGGATGATTTCCTCCTCTGTGAGGGTTTGGTTTGGTTTGGGCACCACGAAGGCGGTGACTGCTTCCACCCATTTTGCGTGTGGGAGGCCAACTACGGTGGCTTCGGCTACTTTGGGGTGTCTGAATATTACTCCTTCTACTTCCACTGTTGAAACGTTCTCTGCGCCGGTTTTCACAATGTCCTTCTTTCGGTCTACGAAGTAGAAGTATCCCTCTTCATCCATTATTCCCAGGTCTCCGGTGTGTAACCAACCGTTTCTGAAGACTTCCGCGGTTTTCTTGGGTTCCTTGTAGTATCCCAGCATTACTGAGGGGCTTCTCATAACCAGCTCTCCAATTGTTCCTGGTGGAACCTCATTATCATTCTCGTCGAATACCTTCATTTCCACGGTGTGGTGGGGTTGCCCTATGGGTTCTGCTCCTCCATACTTTTCATTTGCTTCTCTTAGTTTTCTGATGAAGTCTGGGTGCTGAATAGTTGTTCCCAGAGGTGTGGATTCAGATTGTCCATAATAATTCATAAAGTAAACGTGGGGGAGGAGTTCCATCAGTTTGCTCAAGCTGGCCTCTGCTATGGGGGAGCCAAATATAATGGCCTTCTTTACGCTTCCAAAGGCTTTGCCCAGAAATTCTGCCAAATTGGGAATGTTTAGTGAGAGAAGATTGGTGAAAACCGTTGGGGGATACACTATGGACGTTACTTTCTCGTTCTGGATTAGGGAAATGATTTCTATGGGGCTGGGTTCATGGTGCATAACTATTCTGGCTCCCGCTGCCAGTGTTGCGAAGAATAGGTATTGACCTGCCACGTGGTAGAGAGGTATAGAGTCTATCACAGTATCTTCCTTGCCCATATGTAGGTCTATTGGGGCGCTCATGAATGTGGAGTACCAGTTGCCGTGGGTGTTAAGAACTCCCTTGGGCATAGCTTCTGTCCCACTAGTATACATGAGGGTTAAAACGTCATCCGCGTTTACGATTACTTCAGGTTCAGTGTCTGGATACTTGTCCGACATCAGTTCATCAAAATCAATCCAACCTTTCGGAAGTTTCACTTCGTTCTTTAGGTTTATCATACTGTATATTTTCACACTGGGCATTTCTTTTGCAAGTTCCTTTACATGTTCAACCAGTTCGTCTTCCACGAAGAGAACCTTTGGCTTGGCGTGGTTTATCAGCTCCGTAATCTCTTTTCCCCTAAGGGCAAAGTTTAGGGGACAAATCCAAGCCCCAATTTTCGCTATTCCGTAAAGATATACACCCATCTGTACACTGTTATGCGAAATTATGCCTACAACGTCTCCCTTCTTGACTCCCATCTCCAGCATAGCATTGGCAAACCTGTTAACCAGCCTGTTGAATTCTTCGTAGGTGAGCCGATGTGTAACTTTTCCCTTATAGCTATAAACAAAGGCTTCCTTCTTAGGCCATCTCCTTGCGGTTCTCCGAATCAAATCTCCTACACAAAACCTTCTCATAAGATTCATTTGCAAATCGTCAGCCATACAAACTTACCTTCCTACAACTTATTTGATTTAGAAAAAGCTATAACTCTCTAATATATAAACTACGCGGCGAAATTAGGAGCAATTATACCCTCCATTGGCGAAACTTTAGTATTTTTGAGAATCCCAAACCAAGAGAAAAATCTTTTTCGGGCTTCTTTTCCCAAAAAGAGACCTATATATAGTTCTTTGAACAGAAGGTTTAATACAAAAATTTCGAAATCACAATCAGCCACCATTTTTCACTGGAGAACATTGCCTCGCTCTGGGGACAGCTAAGATACCCGCCATCCCCCTGAATTATCGGTGAATGCACATAAAACTGGGCGCTGGTCAATGGCGCTGTGTCAATTCTCAAAAAAATTTGGTTCTCTTTTTGTCCAATTCTTGGGGAGCGAATGTTGTGTTTATGTGAGTGCTTTGCCGATAAAATTTATATATAAACTTTTAATATGTAAATCAAACTGGACAGGGTCAAATCAGGGTGAAGCCTTGTGGAAGAGTACTCACACCCACAACAAATCGAAACACTACTCAGAAAAATGCTTAGCGAGAAGACCCCATTCGTCCTCCTACACCAAATCAAAGGAATGATAGACAGAGAACTCGACTCCCACCTCCAGCGAGAATGCCAAATTACACTAGCCCAATTCCGCGTCCTCGCATACCTCTACCACAATATGCTCAACGATGAGCGGGTTCCACTAAGCGAATTAGCAGAGATTCTAAAGGTGACCAAAGGAAACATTACAGGACTAATCGACAGACTAAAAGCCCAGAGATATGTGAGGAGGGTGCGGGACAGAAACGACCGCCGAAGAATCTTTGTGGAAATAACACCCGAAGGCTCCATAAAACTTGAAACTGCGATTTCACACTTTGAAAATTTTATGCAACGCCTTATGGACTCCGTTTTCACAAAGGAAGAAATAATACAGTTCCACGGGCTTCTAAAAAAATTTAACGAAAAGCTACCCTCAGCCCTAAGCGAAATTAAAAACCAGCTTAAAAATTTACAACACCAAAAAGGGGTGAAACCATGTACATGATAGAGACTCGTAAACTCGTCAAAAAGTTTGGAGACATAACTGCTGTAAACGGAATAGACCTTAAAGTAAAGGAAGGAGAGATATTTGGCCTCCTTGGACCAAACGGCGCCGGAAAAACAACCACACTCTCCATACTCTCATGCATGCTCCTTCCAACTTCTGGTGAAGCCTACGTCAACGGCTACAACGTCGTGAAACAACCGGACCAAGTAAGAAAATCCATAGGGATAGTCTTCCAAGACCCAGCACTAGATGACCAGCTAACCGGCCGCGAAAATATGGAAATACACGCCATGCTCTACAACGTCCCCAAAGAAGTCGCAAAAAAAAGAATAGACGAAGCCCTAGAACTCGTAGAACTAACCGACAGAGCAAAAAACCTTGTAAGAACCTATTCCGGAGGAATGCGCAGACGCCTCGAAATCGCCCGAGGCCTAATACACAGGCCAAAAGTACTTTTCCTCGATGAACCCACAATTGGATTGGATCCCCAGACTCGGGAGCGAATATGGCAATATATTGAGGTTCTGACCAAAAAGGAGAAGATAACCACTATTCTGACTACCCACTATATGGATGAGGCTGATAGGCTTTGTGATAGGTTGGCGATTATTGATTTTGGCAAAATTAAGGCTGAAGGGACTCCTGAGGAGCTCAAAAAGCAGTTGGGTGGGGATGTGATTACGGTGAAGACCAAGTATGCTGATAGACTGGCAAAGATGGTTTCTGAACTGGAATTTGTGAAAAGTGTTAAGAAAACCAGTGACTTGGTGAAGATAGGTCTTCAGAATGGTGAAGAGCACATCACGGATGTGGCTTGCTGGGCGAGGGACAAAGGCATCCCTATTGAGTCACTTACCCTTCAAGAACCCACTCTGAACGACGTATTTCTATATCACACTGGTAGGGAAATACGTGAGGAAGGACCAGCAACGCCATTTATTATGGGACCGATGATGAGGAGGAGGCCTCATCGGTGAGGAAAGAAGAGGAACGGTTTGTGAGGAAGGTGAAGGTATGAGCAGGGAAAATGTAAGGGCTAAGCTGACTGCGGAGGGAAGAATTAGTGGTGAGACGTTTGCCGAGTTGCGTGGCGTTTATGCTGTGTGGCTGAGGGAGGTTAAGAGGTATTTAAGGGATAAGATGCGTATTTTTTCAGCGGTTACTGCTCCTATAGTGTGGCTGTTGTTGTTCGGTGTTGGGTTTTCCAGTTTCTTTAGGCAGTCGGGTGGCATTAACTACATTAACTACATGTTTCCAGGTATTATTGCGCAGACTCTTCTTTTTACGTCTGTTTTTCTGGGGATTTCTGTGATTTATGATCGGCAGTTTGGGTTTTTGAAGGAGATGCTTGTTGCTCCCATAAAGAGGATTTCTGTTTTTTCGGGTAAGATGCTTGGTGGAGCTACTGACGCGTTGATTCAGGCTTCGATTGTATTGGTGTTGTCGGTGTTCTTCATCCCTGTGCAGCCTGTTATGATGCTGGCCTGTTTGCCGATTATGTTGTTGACTACTATTGGTTTTGTGAGTATGAGTATAATTATTGCTTCCAGGCTGAAAACATTGGAGTCCTTTGGCTTAATTATGAATTTTGTTAACCTGCCTCTATTCTTTTCAAGCGGAGCCCTTTTCCCAATAAGTAGCGCGCCGGGCTGGCTTCAAACATTGGGCTACCTTAATCCCTTAACTTATGCTGTGGATGCTATGAGAGGCCTTCTGCTAGGCCACACTATAATATCTTTTAGCCAAACAACTTTCCTGTACGATGTTATTCGCTCATTACTGCTTGGGAATAACATGTTTCCTCTCTGGTTTGACTTGGCTGTACTGGGTGGCTTTGCTGGAGTAATGATTCTTTTGGGGGCAGTTGCATTTGCAAGGAGGTGAGACGGCGTAACACCAAAAATCCTATTCGGGGAATTCCAAATTTTATTCGTTGATGGGTACTCACATTTTTTGTTTGGCGTTTTTTCTCTTTTCCTAATTTTTTAGTGGTTTTTGGGTTCGGTTATTTTGTTTTTATGGTTCTGAGGTATTCGGTCATGCCTGTTCCCGTTTCGCCGGTTTCTTTGCATTCCATTATTACCATTTGTTCGAAGAGTTCGGTGTATCCTCCTTGGAAGTTTCTTGCGAATCTTAGGTAGGTGTTTTTTCCTAGTAGCTTGGATTTGACTGTGTAGCTGTTTCCTTTTATGTCTGTTATGTGGTATGTGGATGTGAGTGGGGTTTGGAACTGGTCATTGTCGTTGATGGTTTCTATTTCCACTTTTGCCAGAGGTGTGTTTCCATTTTTTGTGGATACTGATCCGGATAGGTCTATGCGGCTTCCTCGGTGATCTTTTCGGAAGGCGCAGCTCCAGTCTTGGAACTGGATGTGTGTGGCGTACCATTTGTCGAATTGATGCCAGTCTCTGTAGCCCCAGCTTTTGTCGCGTTGCCCGTAGCCTTTGAAGCTTCTTTTTGTTCCATCACTGTACTTTATGGTGCCGTTTACTTTTCCTGAGGCTTCGAAGTGGCCGTGCCAGGAGGCTGAGCTGTCTCTGCCGAAGTCATAGGTGGGGAAGCGGGTTTCCCACGTTAGCCTGAATTCTAGTTTGGGTGTGATGTATAGTATTTTCCATGTTTGGAATGGTTTGACCAGCTGGTACGTGAGGACGTTGTCCGTGAGCATTTTGTTGATGTCATCCACGTAGCTTTCCAGTGGGGGCTCCTGATAATGTACCTCAATTTTGTCGTCTATGAAGAGTAGGAAAACGAATTCTCTTCTCTTCTCGTTAGGCAGTATTCCGATGGTTGTAAAGCCGGAAACATTGTTTTCAGCATCCACCCAGTTGAAGTAATAGGATTCCCGCCATTTCTGCCTTTCATCAGGCCTATGAAGCAACTCATCAGAATCCATAAGGCTTTGGGATCTACCAACCATTTTGTAATCCCTCTAACACAACTAGTGTGAGTTTCCGACTCTAAAAATATATCCCCAAAAATTATCTGTGTGAATTACAATGAAGACTTCCACTGGAAGGGTGGAGTGAAACCGGGTGATTCGGTGCTGAAGTGTTTTCCTCCTATAATTAAACTAATTCTTCGACTCGATTTTTGTGTTCCTGGAAAATTATAAAAGTCTGAATTTCAAAGATTTAGGGAAAAGCTGGGAGCATAATTAAAATGGAAGAAAAAGTAAAAAAGGAAGTAGTAAAATCGGCAAAAAAGTTGGTAACAAAAGAAGTGCAGAAACAGTTGGGGATTAAACCAAAGCAAAAAAAGCGCAAAAAGAAGGCAAAAAAGGTAGAAGTCTACTACTATTAAAATCCTCCAAAAATGTTTTTATGTGGACACTAAACGGTTGTAAGCATCGCTCAATGTGTGTAATTGGCTGAGTTCAAAAGGTAAGATTCTTTATTTCAGCAAAAAAGGTTTCTCTTACAGGTAGAATAATCCACATAAAAGGAGAAGCCTTTTTGTTGTGGGGGTTACTGTGCTGGCTTATGGGTAGATGTGTGGATGGTGAAGACCTTTTACTTGTCGCTCCTTTGAGATAGTGGTGTTTTCTTGTGGCGATTTGCACTTTTTCGCTTTTTGATGTTTCCCCATTTTTGAGGGGGACACCATAAATTTATAAATTTTTATTTTTTACTTAATATTGCTGTAGTGTTGAGACTTTGTTTGAGCGAAGGAAGAAGCGGGGCCTACTTTTTGAGCTTTACTACTGCCAACCAGCGTAACTTTAGTTTCCCAATTGTAGGGGGCTGGTTTGAAATGGATAAAATAAAGATTAAGAGGGTAAGGATACTAAATCATAAGATTGAGCGTTTGAAGATGTTGGAGAATGAAAAGAGGCTGAAAAACCTGAAGTGTCCTAGCTGTATGAGTAGGAGTATTGGTGTTTACTACAGGGAAGTAGATGGCTTTGTTCACTACGTTCCCTACTGTACTGAATGCCACTATTCTTTTGATGATCACGTCCTCTTATTCGAGAGAGACCAAGAAAGTGAGTAGGAGGATCGCCGAGGAAACTGAGCCTTTAAACGGATAATTCTCCTCACACCAATACACAAAGATTTTAAAAATGGTGACTCCTCTAGTTTTCGTAGGCTTTCCCTTCTATTCTCCCTTTTTTTGGTTGTGAGGGTTCAGTTTTTTGTGTTGGATGCTTTTTGGGCATTGGGGCTGGAGTTTGTGTTGCTCTAAAAAGGGTTGATGGGGTCTTGTAGTTTAATTGAAATTTTTTTCGGAAAAAATTAATATACTTTGTTTCTGATAGTTTTACTTAACAGACGAGGAAGGAACCAAGAGTGTACGAGAAGTTTCTGGGGGAATTCGAGGTTTATGTAAATGTGGATTGGGGTAAACCACTGGACTTTTGGGATGGGGAAGGGTATGTTGAGAGGAAGGCTTTAGGTTTTCCGGAAGGCTTTTTGGCTCGTCTTTTAATTTCTGAGTCCAGAGTTTTTCTAATTACTGAGTTTACTCCCGATTTTGCCATGGGAATCCTCTCACCAACAATACCGGGCGTCGAAAAAAAGCAGCGCTCCTTATACATAGAGTTGGCGATAGAAAAAATAGAGAAGGTTTCCTTCGGATTGACTAAGAATGTAATTCTTTTCAAGCCTCATGGACAACTGGGCAGAACAGTAATAGAATTCAAGAACCTGCCTGAAAAAGCCAAAAAGGAAATTGCCGAGAGCTTAGAAAAGGCCAGAGCCCTAAAAAGGCCTGCTCCGGACGCAGGAATAATGTCCTCTGGTAGACCAGTAAAAGAAATTTATGAGGAAAGATTGCGCATCATCGCTTCTCAAGGAACAAGTACGCTCCTGGAGCAGCCGTCCAGCCCGGAGCACTCAGAAACCTCAACCATTACAAAAGTAGTGAAATCAATGTCCAAAATAAAATTTGTTCCACCCCGGATTAGTTTTTCTAAAACCAAAGAGAGTAGTCCACCTAACCAACCCCCTTCTGCGCCTCAAGAAGGCGAAAAGGCGGAGTCCACCATTATTGGTGAGGAAATAGAGTCACTGTACTCCAAGGATGATGAAGTGGAGCCCAAGGAGATGGAAAAACGGGAGGAAATTTGGAAATCTCTAGTTCCCAAAGAAACTATTTGTCCCTACTGTACGAGGCGTGTGCTGTCAATTGATAGAAAGTGTCCACACTGCGGAGCAGTCAATCTCTAACCACCAACAAATAATAAAAACAACTGGGGATTCTATTTTACAAAATTTTTCGACTAGTCAAAAAGCCTTTTTCATAGAAACGCTTCACGTATTCCATGAGAATTGGAAATCTTCTCATAGGCAGTTTTCAGTAATAGGTTGATTATGGCCGCTGAAAAGTTTTGAGTTTTGTGGTGCTGAAAAATTTTTAATTAATTTGGACTTAATTTAATGTATTTGTAATTGCACTTTCACTTTTTGGAAGTGACGTTTAGGTGTTGGAGGTTTAGGTATGCTCAGAGAAGTATTTGTGGAAAACGAGTTTGTCAGGGTGAATGTTTCGGAGAAAAAGGGTTTAGTTCACCTAGTTTTTTTAATAAGAGGTACTGGAAAAAATTGGGTTAGGGTGCTGGAGAGTCCCAGTTCTAGCGGGATTTCAGAGCTTGGTTTCCTTTCTTATAAGAACGGTGGAAAGGTTTTCCACCTGAAGTATTCCGATTCGCAGAAAAGGAACGATAAGACCATTGTTCTGTCTGGAGAGGACGAAAACCTCAAGGTGGAGACTACTATAACCCTTCTTGATGGTAACTATTGTTATGTTGAGAACGATGTATTGTTTAAAGAGCTAAGCGAGTTTGACTACATTTATTCCAGTGTTTTTGCAGTGTTTAATCCGGATGGAGAATATGATTGCAAGTGGGTTCCCCATGTTAGACTGAGGGAGGAAAACGTTATTGCGGATTATATTTTTCGCTCACCCCTAGTATATTTGCAGAAGGGAACTGTTTCAGTGGGTCTTATTCCCAACGTGGAGCTGCTTGAGGGCCATGGTGGTTTAAGAACCTGCATTAACTATGAGCAGAAATTAAAGCAGAATAACTGGACATGGATAGCTTACGGATTCCAAAACTACAAGCCCCAAGACCATGTGAGGTTCCAAGGAATTAAAACTAAATTAGAAGACTCTAGGAACCGCAGAGCAAAATTCGGCTACTACCTTTATCTCCAAGGAAATGCAGATCTAATAGACGGTTTAAGGGAACCGGTGAGCTTCCTCTGGAAAAGATTCGCAGCCAAGTACTTGACCAGCCCCCTTCCTCAAGTTGTGCCTTTTGACAGGTACGCTAGGTATGGCGCTGACTATTTCCTCAGAAAAGAGGAGATGTGGAGGGAGTTTGAGCTAAACGGTGTGCGTTGCGGGGGAAGCTATAGGCAGGAGTGGAAGAACAACCTGGCAAAATATGTGGAAGTGGACAATGAGCGGTTCGCCAAAATTGACGAGCTCAACAAGAGTATAGATGAAGGTTTCAGGATGAATAAAATTCTTCCCGACTTTGGGGCGGAATTGCTGGACACCCTAGATAGAAACTCTGAGGATCTCCTACATGATGAGTTGAGGTGCGAGATATGGAATCAGACTTGGTTCTGCAATTTTAGAAGCGCCTACGGCCTATACTATTTCGGGAAAAGGTGGGGAGACAAAAAATTGGTGGAACGAGCAAAACTCATGAAGAACCTGGCATTAAATCTGCCCGAAAATCAAGGGTTCTTCTCTGTGATCTGTTTCCCCTCAAAGGATGGGATAAACTGGATAAATGGCTCCAAAGGCTTCCACTACTCAGACGCATACTGTATACCTGATATGTGCTGGACCGCTTACTGGATGCTTAAATGGTACAGTAATCTGGAGAAGGATGAGAGGCTTCTTGAAAAAGCTAAACGGCTGGGGGAAACACTAAAAAAGCAACAGTTGCCCTCGGGAGCCATCCCCACCTGGATAAGAATTAAAGATGGAAAATTTGTTCCCGACGAGGATTTGAAGGAATCAACAGGAACCAGCGCAGCAGTCTATTTCCTAGCTGAACTGTACAAATTTACGGGAGACGAATCAATTGTAAACGTTATAAGGAAGGGCATGGACTTCATAATAGAAAAAGTGGTGCCAAGAAACCTGTGGCTGGACTACGAAACCTTCTTCTCCTGCACCATTCTGCCACTGGACACCTACGACAGTTTCACGGAACAGTACCCAAATAATAATATGTGCATTTTCTGGACCGCTGAGGCTCTCAAGGAAACATACAAAATTACGAAAGAAAAGAAATACTTGGAATATGGGAAACGTGTACTAGACCTCCTCCTACTATACCAACAAGTTTGGAACCCGCCATACATATCCTTCTACGCATTCGGCGGCTTCGGATGCCAGAACACAGACGGGGAATGGTCAGACAGCCGCCAAGCACTCTTCGCACCCACCCTCCTTGACTACTATAAACTAACCGGAGAAGAAGAATACCGAGAAAGAGGAACCTACGCTCTCAGAGCATCCTTCACCTTGATGGTGATACCAGAAAATGAAAAGGTTGCAGCGGCAAACATTAAAAGACTCAACCCCACAGATTATGGTGCCACACACGAAAACTATGGCCACACGGGTTACGACCGAAGAACACACGGCTTCATATTTTTTGACTGGGGAACAGGCAGCGCCCTAGCATCACTGGCCTATATCCAGCAAGTATTCGGAGAGCTGGTGCCCGACTTAAAATAAACTTATTTTATTCCGAATAGTTTCGCCGCGTTTTCATAAAGCACTTTTCTTTTTATTTCTTCGGAGAGAGGCAGTTTCAAAAATTCCTGTATGTTCTCGTGTATGCTTTGCACCCCAGGCCCTGGCCAATCGCTGCCAAATATGGCTTTGTCCGCCACCATTTCAAACCTTGGAAAATATTCTAGCAGGCGATGGGGTGGTATACTTGAGATGTCGAATAGCATCTGTCTGTGTCTCCTGAGGAGGTAGAAGGAGGTTTCCATCCATATGGGTCTGCCTCCATGACTCAGTATTATTTTCATCTTGGGGAAATCTAGGGGCAACTCGTCCAGAAATATGGGGTCTCCAAATTTGTTTCGGGCCCTGGGAAACATGCTGGTGCCGGTGTGTATCTGCATTGGCAGTTCGTGGTCGCTGGCAAACTGGTATATCTGCTCCAAGCTCTTCATATTTCCCTCCTCTGGCCTGTAAGCGTTGGGTTTAACAAGTTGATGTACTGGGTGAAGTTTTAATCCCCTTATCTCATATTTACTGTAAATCTCTTCCAGCCTAGGTAGTGGATTTTTGTTTAAGCGGGGGTTCACTGATCCGAATTGGAGTAAGCGATCCCGGTGTTCCCTCACGTATTGGGCCACTTCATCCACCTGTTCATCTCCAAATCCCATAACGTCCGGTGCGGGATAAGACATGATAACCAGCGCCTTTACTGAGTGTTCGTCCATATATTTTATGAGGTTATCCGGATTTTGGGAAATAGACCTGTAGAATTCGGGATCAACCCTCATCAGGCTCGCCACCGCTTTGAGCAAATCCTCACCATAAAATTTAACCGGAACAATGTGTGTATGCGCATCTATAAACTCCAAAAGCATACCCTCTGATACCTTTTTGCAACGACAGAATGTTGAACACCATAATAAATTTAGTGGATAATTAATCTTTAGCGGTTGACAAAAAAGGGAACCTTTACTTTTTCTTTTATGCCTCTACTTAATAATTGACACTACCCTGATTATATGTTCCAAAACTCCACTAGGGGGGTGTAAGAGTGCGAAAATTATGGGATGTGGAGTGAGACTTTTTTGGAAGCTTGGTGTATCTGCTTTTAGACTAAGTTTTTTTGTTTATTTTGGAAGTTACTAGGTATTCGCAGTATTCATCTCCTTGTGCCACGCATTTTGTTTCTTCGCATTTGCAATTTGACAGGGTGTAGGCTTCTGCTACGCCCTCTATTGCGCCTTCTATGAGGGCCCCCGTCTTTTTCCCCACATTTTTTAGGGGGGTGCATATTGGTGAATTGTTAATTCTGAGGAGCAGGGTTCCTTTTTCTTTATTGTAGTCTTGAACAATCAGTTCTCCGAGCCCCATGAGGGTGTAGATGTGGGCGTTTAGGAGAATCGCTTCTTCCAGATTGGCGATTTTGAACTTTTTTTGGATGTTTTTTGAGATTGAATACGCCAGGTCCCTGCCTAACTGGTGGAGCAAATTGGAGCCTACCTCATAACTTTTTTTGTCGACTAGGATTTTGGACATTAGTTCAAATGTTTCTGCGGGGATAATGGTCATTTGGATTCCCAAGAGGTCTAAGGCACCGGTATGCCTCATTTTTAGAATCTGCTTCACGCTCTCAAATTCCCTCATTATTTCCGTTCTCAAATTTATTCCGCTTGGAGCAACCTCGTAGGGCACTATGTCGTTTAAATAGTTTATTAGTGGGGATTTGGCAACCCTCAAATATTTTTGAAAAATATTATCCTGCTCCACGACTTTGAGGTCAATGACGTAATCGAATGCGTGTTCCAGCTTGCTCAGAGTTTTTTCATCCATCATTCTTTTATTAAAGACGAAAATCAGAAGCCCATACTGGCTGAGAGTCATTCTGGTTTTATAAATGAGATTTATTATTTTGTCGAGCTGCTGCCCCTTGGCCAAAAAAATGTTACTTAAGAATAGCACACCGCTGCACATATCTTTTGAACCTTGGAGGAGGGAAGTCATATTGTAAATATAGGAGTCAAGATGCACAATGTCTCTGGGATTCTCCACAACATACTTTTCCTCTGTGGGCAAACTACCATAAAGGTTTGTGAATCCATCCACAATGAAAAGCTTCCCCTCACCCTCGAAACCCTCTAGGTTCCATTGAAAATATTTGGACCATTCTCGAATCCTCACCGGCGGAAAGTCCATATCAAAAATGAAACCCAGATCCCCGTCCCTAATCCTATTATTAAGGATTTGTAGAGGAAGAAGCTCCCCCATCGCGCCAGTCTCTGTCAACAGTAGGACAGGTGCATCTCTTATGAATCCTCCGCCCAGAAGAAGATCCAAATCATACATCCCAGAGCCAACAAGATTCATAAGCCAGCACCTTCATGAAAACAGAGCATAATAAACAACTAAACCCGACTTGTCGTTGATAATATATTTATATAAAAGGTTTAAAAAGTATATCCCCCGCTTATTGGCTCTGCATACAAGAGTTACGCCTACAAAAGGCTAAGCGAACATTTAAACTCAAGTTCTGGAAAGAGAATATTCAGGAAATATGTATTCTTTATTTGTGAAAAATGTTGGTGAGAACGAATGGCGGAAAAGGTTTTTGACTCTGTTTCAAAAGGTATGATGGGAAGAAAGGTTACTTTGCGTGGTTTGGTTGTCAACTGCAAGGCTGGGCCCTGCCTAAAGTTGAAAAACGACATCGTGTACATCCCAGAACTGGAAAACAATGAAAAAATTGTGGGAAAAACCATCTCCGTGACGGGAACTCTCATAGAGAAAAAAATAATTCCAGACCCACAAATCGATGAGAGCGGAGCAATAAGCACCGGCGCCTACGGTAACCAGCTAGTCTTGGAAAACATATCCCAAGTAAAAATTTCATAATTCCCCCCCAAAAAAAAGAAGACCAATAACCAGCCATCCCTATGATCTGCTTGCATCACTCAACAAGAAAGGGGTGTTAAAACTGCTTCTATTTAGAAAGTTTGTTAACCTGATTCTGGTGATGTAGAATCGTTCGGTTTCGCCTCAAAAAGGGGTGTTTATAGGGCTTCTTTCACGATTTGGAGCCTTATTAGGGAGACGGAGCCGAATAAATCTGCATCACCAATTATTGGTCACATTTTTATTTTACTCTATTTGGATTTGCGTGTTGTTTTCTATGTGTACTTCATTTTCGCCCTTGGCACTTATTTTGACGTAGGCTCCCTTAATACTTATTTTTTGGCCGTTCTGAGCTTTGCTTATTTTTTCTGCATTTTCTCCCCAAGCAACTGCAGGTATGCTTCCAGTTTCGTCAACTAGTTGGAAGCGTATCACAGAAGAAACTGAGCCATTCTGCCTCTGAAACTCCTTCAATTCTCCCAAATCTTGGATGGTGGCTTCCAAGGCTAATCCAGTCATATGAGACTTTATTTCTTTGATGGCTTTGGGCTCCGTGCTGAGCGGAGGGAATAATCTTTCAGGAATGTCTGGGGGATTCACCTCTATGATTGCTCGGCGTCCAGCATTTATAGTGAGGCCATACTGATCCTCCCGAGTGTAAGCGTTGCGAATACGTATAAGGTCTCCCGGCTTCACTTTGCCTATGGTTTCAGTATGCTTATCCCAGAGTGATACCCTAACCCAGTTCTCACCGTCTGTTAGGTAAATGTCCGCCACAACTCCAGTTTTCCCAGAGGGGAGGGTGAACAGTCTGAGGGGTGTAACCTCTGCTACCCGGCCCTGGACATCAAAGGAATCCATTCGGTGTCGGATTTCTGACAGGGGCACGGGGCGGGTTGTGGGCTTGGCATAGGCCTTTTCTAGGGTTTTTATCTGGGTGGCTTTTCCCACATGAACCTCCACCTCGCCTGTGGTGCCTTCACGAGTGTATCCGCTAATTATTTGTATGCGGTCTCCCACCGAGTATCGGGAGGCTTTGGGTGCTTGTTCATCCCAGAACACTACTCTCACTATTGCCTCCTCTTCATCTGTTAGTCTCAGGGTGGCTATGCGTCCCTGTGAACCGTTAGGCCGAGCGAATGCTCTAGCCGGCGAAACTTCAATCACCACGCCTTCTACTGTGACGTCGGGCATGCCTACTTCAAGCTCTGTAAATGGCATCGACTCCATAGGTGGTTTGGGAAAATTTTCGGGCTTAAGGTCAGGGGGGTTTACGATGATTTTACCCAACCGCCCCACATGTAGTTCTAAGTCTCCATAGAGGCCTTTACGGGTAAAGCCCCGAAAGATGCGGAGAAGGTCTCCCTTATGGATTTTTCCCTTTTCAACCGCTTCGCTCTGCTCTTCCCAGAGGACTAGCCTTATTTCTCCAGTGTTATCCGCGATTCTCATGCTAGCCATTTGACCCGGGGAGCCGTCTCGCCTTCCGAAACGTTTTACTCTGAGGATTTCCATAACCACTGCATCCAAAGCCGAGACACTGGTCATTCCTTCCTTAAGGTCTCTTATCATAACCTTCTTTTCCGGCTTTTCCTCCTCTACTTCTCTTACTTCCACTCCTAGATCCACGGCCACAAGAACTGCGGCTCCCTCCTCTGTAGCTAGGTTTCCCAGCAGTTCCTTTTTTTCCTGTATCCTTTTCTCTAGCTCCTCCCGGGAAATGCTGGTTTGCTCAATAATGATTTTTTTTATCAACTCTGGCTTCAAGGTTTTCAGCACCCATAGTCACGTGTATGTATTGTAATAAAGAATTTAGATTTATATAAAACTATGTATCGCTTAATTTGGGACCTCGTCTTAAGTATGTAGCTTCTCTTCTATACGTAATCGTTTTTTCCTCTCAAAAAAAGGAGGCTTAACAGGGCTTCCTTCCAAATAAGCCTAAAAATGGTAAGAATGGCTAACCCTGCACACAATTCATGTCAACAAACCACATACTTACAACAAGCTCTCGCTTAGTTTTAATGTCCGGCAACAATTATTAGTAATGTTGCCTATTTATGGGTGTTCATGGTTTTTGGCTAAAAGACTTCTCGTAATAGGATTTCTGCATCCCTCTGTACAGCGTAGTAGATTTGTCTTTTTGGATGGGCTTATATTTGGAGGCCTTAAGAGTTTTTTTCAACTTATTTTTGGTTGAGGGGTGGTTAGGTGTTGCTCGCCTTTTTCTGGTATTCTATTTTTTTAGTGGCTCCCATGCCGCTTGTTCTTTTGGCTCCCGTGTTGGCTGTTGCTGCATATCTTGTTAGCACATTTACCCAGAGTGAGTAGCCTTGGGTGCTGTTTAGAAGATACTCCACCGTTCCCGTGAATCCCACCATCTTGTGTGTTTTTCCAATGTCTACTTCTCGGGTTTGGAGGCGATATATTTTGCGCACGTACACATGTTCTTCCACCCACTCGTGCAGTTCATTGGTGTCCACCTGCACTTGAGGTGGAGCGTACCTGTTCCAGAGCTGGGCAAGGCTGCCATAAACATATCTTGGATCTGGGAGGAGTAGGGGAAATTCTCTGGACTTGATTTCGAATCTGGTGGGTGAAGTGAATTTTATGGTTATTATTTCTTGGGGTTGAGCTGTTTTCACCAGCTCCTCATAGGTTGTTCTTTTGAGCTCTATTCTTGCTGGGGTAAATGGGATTTCTCCAAGTTTGATTTCCTGTCCCCCTTCCAAGATTTTTTGGAACGCTTTCTCTCCTATGTGGTCTTGCAAGAAGCCGGCGTGAAATCTTACACGGTCTCCAGGTTTTATCCACCACAGATTTTCACGTACACTCATTGGTTGCCCCACCGGGGTGGCTGGGCTGACACTATAGGGTCTGGGCTGGTGGGGTTCATGCAAGCTCTCAGCCAGTTCGGGGTCCACATTTCTAATTAGGCTCAGCAGGGCTCCTCTCACCAAGTGTCCGGTGAAGGTTTTCAATCTACCAGAGTCTGTAGCCACCATTTCAATCCAGAGGTCGATTACTTCCTTTTCCCTCCATGGTTTTATCATATAAATTATTTTATGGGCCCTCGCTTTTATTTCCTTTGTTTATAGCCCTATTAACTTTTCTGTCCTCATAGCTGGAACCTCGTCTTATGTATGTAGCTTCTCTTTATGCATAATCGTTTTTTCCTCTCAAAAAAAGGAGGCTTAATAGGGCTTCCTTCCAAAATAATCCTAAAAAAAGGAGTAAGACTGGCTAACCCTGCACACATACCATGTCAACAAACCACATACTTACGACAAGGTCCCCAGAAACAGCTGATAAACCCCAAGGAATATCACCCAACAACTCAATTCCCGATTTTCGCAAAACAGAACCTCTCAGCGCACCAACCTGTTCGTTCATACCCTAAACATCCACAAAAATACACTTCAACTTTCCCCAAAAAACTGCTCAGCACCCTATGAGGAAGCCCCCAACTGATTTTAGTACTAAAAGAGAAAAAGGGTACATAGTGGACCGGAGAAGAAATTGGTCACCTACTACTTTCTTCGCTGATTCCGCTGGGTTGGATGTCACAGCCAGAACTTGCGAGACGCAGAACACAAGTAAATTTTAGCATAAGTGAAAACTATTTGGCTTTGTCCAAATTCCCAATGCTGAATCTACTCATCATAAGAGTGCAAATCACAGCCCGGCCGGAACCACCTCTCTTTAGGTTCTTATGATACCCTTCTCTGTAACTGTCTTCATAAGATTCTCAACAGCGATGCGAATATACTCCTCCCTCTTTGCGCCAGTAATTACCAATTTACCAGTAGTGAAAAGCAGAATTACAACCTTGGGCTCCCGCATGCGGTAAATTAAACCTGGAAACTGTTCAGGCTCATAAATAACGTCTGGAAGAGTATAGGCAGCCAACTCTAAATTAAGCTCCGCACCCAAACTAGCAGAAGCCACAATATTTTGAATCTCAATCTCCGGCTCAATATTATCACCCAAAACCCCCTCCTTCTGAAGCTCATCCACAATCTTACGCACCGCCTCATGCACCTCCTTAACAGACTTCGCCCCGGTGCAGACCATCCTACCACTGCTGAAAATGAGCGTAGCGGTTTTGGGCTTCTCCAACCTATAAACCAGACCCGGAAACTGTTCAGGATCATATTCCGACCTGAGATTGCTCTGAGCAATTTTTGTAAGATCAATTCTTTGATTTATCCTTACAGATGCAACAACATTTTCAATATTTATGAACTGAATTTTCGGCAAACTTCTTACCCCCAATTTATTTTTTGACGCCCTATATCTATTTAAAAGTAATCCTTATAAAGGCTATTCTTTTTTTGCATAGAAGGAAATTTTCAAGCGTTTATAAATAAACATTGCCCTCCTTAAATATATATATGATTGTTGGCCGATCTATACTTTATATGGTAATTTTACACTTTAGCAAGAAGGCTCCCCGACCTTAGTTTCCAAAATATTCCGGATAAAAATTAATTTTTAACTACATTTTCAGGCTCAAAATCGGAAAAGAAGCCATATAAACCATATATTCAAACAGGACTCATAACGACTGGTTTGTGTCATTTTTGCCCTGCACTCACATCTTCTTCCCTTCCCGCTCCCATCTTTTATACATATTATGTTAAAATTTAGGGAATTTTTCCCCCCAAGAGTCCAGCCCAAAAAAAGTAATCACCACAAATAGGAGCGCCGCATGAACATGCGGCTATAAACACTCCTTTCAGAGGCAAAATCAAACAAACAAATATAAATCTCTCATTATCCGCCGTGAAACACGAAATTCACAAAAAATGAAGAAAAAGTGGATCACTGTTTTCGTTTCAAGATAGAAGGACTTTTGGTGCTTCTAGATGCTTCGTTGTGTGTAAAAACCCCTATAGGGAAATCTTGTAATATCCACATCATTCAAGCTTCTGTTGCTTGTATTTTTGGGCGAGTTCAGTATAAATTTTCGAGCCAACTGTTAGTGCTTGTGCCTCGGTTTCGTTTAGCTGCCTCATCTTTTTTGCGGGGATGCCTGCAACCAGAGTTTTGGGTTCCACCTTTACATTTTCTAGCACTACTGCTCCCATAGCTACCACTGCGTATTCCCCTATTTCGGCACCTGTGAATACCGTGGCTCCAGACCCAATTATGGCCCCGTTACCTATTCTGCAGCCGTGAACCACCGCGGCGTGACCAATTAGCACTTCATCACCGATGATTGTTTCACGTCCTCCATGTATCACACAGTTGTCTTCCACCGCTGTGCACCGACCAATCCTCACAGAGGCGAAGTCCGCCCTTATGACTGCTCCATACCAAACACTGCTTTTTTCTCCCACTTCCACATCTCCAATTATTGTCGCTGTGGGCGCAATAAAAGCCGTTGGGTGAACTTTAGGCCGTTTACCATTAAACTCTACAAGAGGCATTAGTCATCCTCCCATAACATGCAAAACATTCATTTAAAAATTGAAGGGTTCACTACAAGTTTCTTGATTGGAACCTTTCATAATAAAAAGATTCTTCCCTTATCATCCCATTAAATATATTTATTTGGAGAGGAATATTTGGGTTTGGAACGAAATTGGTTTTATCTTTTCTTCTCAGCGTTTTCGCCGTTAGAGGTCATATATGCGGCGGAAAACAATACCCTTTCACTACATTACGGGTGATACGCGTCGGGGAACATGAATTTTGTCCAAGCCGGAATATTTTAAACCCTTTAGGGCGTAAAAAGTTTCTGGTGCACAACTATTTTAGGGTAAGCCTCTTCCAACCTTACCTGAGCATTATCCGAGGCTACTGCGACACGCTTCCCATGTCTCGCCGAGTTCCCCCCCATCATTTCTTGGTGGCACCGTGTTCCTGGGGAATGGGGGGGAACGTTTTCTCCCCTTGTTTTCAACTTCTCGTTTTTTAGGGTGCTGCAGTCACCTCCTTGACTGTTTGCAGGATGCTCGCATCGGGAGGCGGTTTCCGGTGTGCTCTCACGAGACGCTGGTAGACTGTTTTCCATGAACTTCGGACCAGCAGTGGGTAGAGTTCGTAGGGATCAAGGTTGGCCTTCTTCCAAGTGACGGTGTAGGAGAGGAGTTCAGCGTCCGCTTCTGCAGAGACATGTGATCGGCGGCAGAGGGTCTTGCGCCTCATGGCTGCGTAGTGT
>JAHQXB010000116.1 GCA_029856435.1 Candidatus Jordarchaeia archaeon | reverse complement strand
TCATCTGTTGGTCCCCTACTTGAAAAAGAGGATATAGAGGTATAGCCAAATCCTCCTGCTGAGCCGACAGTTATAATTTCGGCTGCCAGCCCCGGAGAATTTATGGTTTTATAGTATGTATTCCAAAAATTTCCACCCTCATTTCCAGCTGCCGCAACAACAACAACACCATTTTCCCAAGCCTTATTGACGGCCTGGCACATAGCATCATTGGAACTACCTTCCGTGTTACCTAAAGACAAAGAGATAATGTCCGCCTTAGGGTGAGGGTGTGTTACATTACCTGTACTCAATGCTGCATTTACCGCGTTTATTAGCCAATTTTCTTCTCCTTCTCCGTTTTGGTTTAATACCTTTAAGTTTAGGAAGGTGACATTTGGTGCAACGCCCTTAGCAGGACCATCTGATGCCCCGATTATTCCGGCTACGGCTGTTCCATGACCATTCAGGTCTGTGTAGTCTTCCCCGGGCACAAAGCTTTCATTATAAATTATTCGGCTTCCGTCTAGGTAGATGTGGGGGTTGATTCCAGTGTCTAGGACTGCGATGACGACTCCTGTTCCACTCAGGTTATATGGTGAGTTTTGGAGTGTGGTGGCTCCTATGGCATTGTTCACGTTGATGTCTTTTGTGTGGACTTCGTTTGTGGTTATGTGGTGGTCGGCTAGTTTTATTTTTCCATTGAGGGATATGGATTGTATGTAGTTTTGTTGGGCTATGGTTTCAGCCATTTTTATTGGTGCCTTTATGCAGACACCGTTGAGTATGGTGTAGTTGGATATGATTTCGAAGTCTCCTAAGCTTTTGAGTAGGTTTATTCCTTGGGTGTGGTTGATTGCTCCTTCGAAGAATATTATCATCTCGCATTGTGATATGGGGTCTGAGGTTTGTAGTAGTTGTTGGAGAGATGTTCCTATTTTTGGGTTTTGGGTGGTTGTGTTGTCTTGTGGTGTAGGCGTTGCTAGTGTGTTTTGAGTTAGAGGCGGTTGGTTTAATGTGAGGGTCACTGTGGTCGTGAAGATTAGAGTTATCAATACTAGCAGAGTGAGCTTTTTTGTTGCCTCTCTGGACTTTTTCATAGTGTTGCTTCCCTTCAGTGTTAGTGTATACATTAAAAACTAGTTGAGATTGTTGTGTTTTCCTGTTAGTGTGTTATTCTTAAGGGAGTAACATAATATATTTGTGTCGATGTCTGCAAAATTATTCAATTTTTTAGGATTAGAAATTCGTTTTATACTTTTTAGGTTATGATTTCTGGTTTTGGATATAGAGGAATGAGGGTATAGGTGTTACCCATTACAGAAACACGAGGTCATCGCTAGCCTTATACTCGCTGTGCACTATCATAATGGGTATACCCTCAAAAAATTATACTAACAAGATGTATTGAAATATATTTTGGTATGATTAAATATTTGGATTATACCTACCTTTTCTGGATGGCATTGGGCTTCTATGAGTTCCTTTTTTGGTGGAAACCTTATAGATTGGTGGTTGGTGCGGCTGGATTTTGTGAAAATTGGTTGAATTTGGATTATTCATAGTTTTATTAATTTGTGCCCATTTTTGAGCAGTTTCTGATTTGTTTTTCTTGTTCTATGAGGGCGAGTATTTCTTTTACTTCTTTTTCCAGTTCTTTGGTGTCTTTGGCGCTCTTTGTGCGTGCTTTTTTGGTGAGTTGTTCTGCGTCATTTAGCCATTTTGGAGATTTGTTTTCTGCTTTTTCCTTGCAGATGTGGTAGTTTAGTTTTGCGTATAGGGCGCTGACTGGGTTTCCTATGCAGTTTAGTATTTCTGAGGTTTTAAGATGTTTTTTTGCTGCGAGTTCCCATTTTTCCTGTTCTTCGGCGCTCCTTGCGGATGCCGTGTATGCGTAGTATTCTGCGATGAGGGCTTTCTCTTCTTGGCCTATGAGTCTTAGGAGTTGGGCTATTTCCATCTGGTGTTCGGATACTTTCTCCCAGTTTCCTCTATTTCCTTCGTGGAGCACTAATAATTCATGTGCTCTTATTAATGTGGCCTCTTTGTTTTGAAATCCAGTTTTTCCAAGGATTTCGGCTATTTGGAATAGGATTTCTGATGCTTTTTGGAATTCTTGTTTTGAGTAGAAAATTTCTGCCTGTATGTTTAGTCTTTTCCTTTTAGCGGTGAGCGCCGCCTTTTTTCCTAGTTTTTCCAGTGTTTCTTCAGCTTCACGGTATGCAAATATTGCTCTATCAAAATCACCTACCAGTATATTATCCTCGGCTTCTCGGAGTTTGCCCAATACTTGGGTTATTTCAGAGAGTTTATCTTTTTTCAGATCACTGAAGATTTGAGCTGCCTTTTTCCAGTAGATGATTTCTTGAGGTGGAAAAACGGCGGTTTCCCCAAAAGCTCTACGCATTCTTAGATGATGCATCCAAGAGTTAACAGCCTGCCGTATTAGGGAAAACGCATCCCTTTCCTCTTGTCTAGGGGTTTTCTCAATTATTTTTTCTATGAACCAGAGGGAGTCTTCAATGATACTTAACCCCAGCTCTCCTATTTCGAATACTTGCAGCAAAAGGTCGAAAAGTCTGTCAACATAGGGTTCATAATTACCCAAAAAATTTCACCTTTAAAAATATTAACAATATGATTTATTGCTGGAGGAGAATTTAAGAAATTTGGTGAGTTTTGAGGCACTGTTAACCTGGTGTCACTTGTTGTGGGCAGGTTCGTGGTGTGTAGGGAATGTCTTGGTTTAAGCCTAAATTCGGCGTTTAAGGAAGAAGAAAATACTCATTTAAGGCGTAGAAGGTGGGAAAAGTTACAAAACAGCACTACCTCGCAACAGGAGACGCTGAGGAAACGGTGCCAGTTTTGATACCAATAAGTTTTTCATTTTGTTTGGGAAGGAAATTCCACTATTCTGACAGCCTAGAAACGGGAACTTATCTACACTGGTTGTCGAGATAAGGGGGGTTTAAAAGGTTTATACTTTTGGGGGTGTTTTAGATTTTGGTTTGTGAGCGATGGTAGTTAGGATTTTCGGATTACATTGGGTGATAAAATAAAAGTGGCGAATAAGTTTTCTGTGGTGTTTGGGGATAGTTTACTTTTGGTATATTATTGAGCCTGGCTCTCTTTCTTCTAATTCTTTGAGATAGGCTTCAAGCTGCTTTGCGCTCTTGAATATGTGTATGCTGTCTCTGTCTACAATTCTCAGAATTGCAGATTTTTTTTGCACCGTGACGTATATTCCGCCTAGCGTTGAATCGTGTTTCAGGAATGTGTCTCCTCCGCTTGACCTTTTACACCAAAACCCATTTCTCCTAAGTACGTTTTTAAACATTTGAGCACCCTCTCTTGAAGCTGAACTATTCGCAGTACTTTTGAATAATAGAATATTAGAAAGTTAATAAGATGAGGATAATATGAATGAAATACAAAACGAGACTCTTACTTTTTTAAGACTTCGGAAATACTTTGACCAGCGGAAATAATCATTGTTTTTGGGTTTTTTAGGGTTCATACTGTTTTTTGATTGTTTGTGTGGCCTCGTGTATTATTTTTTTCTTCTTTGTATGGCGTCTATTATTATTGAGAAGAGTATTGGTATTCTTTTGTCAATTTTGTTTTTTATTTCTATTTTGTATGTTTCAGGTGAGGTTTTCAGTATAGTTGCGTAGCTTTGCCCATTTTTTACTATTGAGTATTCTTTTTTTGTTGGGTCTCCTCTTATTGAGAGTTTCATATTGTTTTTGAGGTCTTCTATGGTGTAACTCGGTTTTAGGATACCTTGCTGCTGCATAGTGCCTATTGTTTTGTTGTATCGGTCTTTTAGAACATAGTGTGTGTATTGAGGGTTTCCTTCGATTGTGACGGTAATTATTCCTTTGGCGTCTTTAAAAATCATTATTAGGCCTGATTTGGTGTTTTCGCATTCTGCGAATCCTTGAAACTCTTTTCCAACGTTTTCTATTTCGTAGTGTATCTTTTTTTCTGAGGCTATTGCGTTTATTGAAAAGCCAGATCCAAGAAAATCTGAGAACTCGGGAGTTTTTTCCAGAATTGGTTGATTTATTAGCTTGCTGGGAATAAATTCTAGTTCTTCTTTGGATTCTTTAGAGGTTCTGGCTAAAGGGATGATTAGTGTTGTACTATTCTGGGAGAGTTTTGGACTTGTTTTGAGTTTCGTTTTTGATTGGTGTGTAAGTTTTCCACAGTTTGGACAGTTTTCGCGCACCGATAGAAATGTGGTTCCACAACTCTCACAACGCCTTACCTCAACTTTACTCATTTCTTGTTCCCCATGTGTTTCTCCTTGGTTATAATAGTATAGGTTCTATCTTATGAATATAATCCTTATCAAATTATCAAAACTTATGGTTTAAATTTAAAAATATTAAAAGTAATAACAATGAAGCCTTTTTATAACTCTTGTAATTGAAAATGAAAAGTTATGGAATACTATATGGGTTGTTTTTATGCTAAAAAGATAATATATAGTTTGGTGATGGTTTTTGGCAAGAATTATGAGCAGAATTCTCAGCTTTATTGTTCTGCTGGTTTTAGTGACTCTGATTCAGATGCCTCTAGTAATTGAATCAATAAACACCATAAATTGGTCAAGTGAATTTACGGAGAAGGGATTGCAAATAATACTGGTGATATGGTTAATTGACTCCCTTCTAATCGCATTGTCCTTTGAATGGGTTTCTCTAAGCGTTTCGGTTATTCCTTTTATCATAACTTTACCGATTTCTCTTGTTTACACCACTATTAATTCTGTATATGGGTGGATTGTACTAACAAATTTGGCTGTCGTTATCGTATTGATTTTAGCTAGAATGATGGCTAATTTGCTTTAAAGCTTGCCTAATTTGGTAGTCTAGCTAGATTTTTATAAAAAAACTACCTTCTCAACTTTAGGTGTAAAAAATTGAAGAGAAGAGCCTTAACTTATAGAGATGCAGGAGTAGATTTATCAAAGGCTAGTGAGAGCCACAGAATTATTGGTAAATTAATTGAAAAAACCTTCTCATTGAGAAGTGGTAAATTCGGTGAAGTAGTGGGTGAGTACGGCCATTACGCGAATCTTATAGATATCGGTTCAGGAAGGGCTCTGGCAGTTCACGCCGACGGGGTCGGTACTAAGGTATTGATTGCCCAACTTATGGATAAATATGATACTGTTGGAATCGATTGTGTGGCTATGAATGTTAACGATTTAATTTGTATGGGCGCCGAACCCCTAGCCATTGTGGATTACTTGGCGGTTGAGAAATCAGATCCTGAAATGATTGAGCAGATTGTTCGAGGGCTTATTAAGGGAGCGAAAATAGCGGGCGTAGCAATATTGGGTGGGGAGACCGCTACAATGCCCGATGTGATAAAAGGTGCGGTTGAAGGGAAAGGATTTGATTTAGCCGCTATGTGCATTGGAGTGGTTTACCAAGATAAAATTGTCACAGGAAGGAAAATAGTAGCTAATGATGTGGTGGTGGGCTTGCAAAGTAGCGGGATTCACTCAAACGGACTTTCTCTAGCTAGGAAGGCCCTTCTGGAAGAAGCGGGATTTAGTGTGTTTGACCCTCTACCTAACTCGAAACAGAGTGTGGGTGAGGCATTACTTGAACCCACCAAAATTTATGTAAAAGAAGTATTAGAAATTCTGGAAAAAGCGCAAGTGCATGGTCTCGCAAACATAACTGGGGGAGCGTTCTCAAAGCTTAAAAGAATATGTTATGGGGAAATGGGAATGTACCTTGACCAGTTACCAGAACCACAACCTATTTTTGAAACCATTAAGCAAGTGGGGAATATTAGTGACTATGAGATGTACCAGACATTTAACATGGGAGTGGGATTTGTTGTAGTTACCCCAAGGGAGAGCTCTGAAACGGTCATAAAAATTTGTAAGAAAGCGAACACCCAAGCTCAAATTATAGGCAAAATAGTCGCCAAAAAAGGTATAGTACTGGAAGTGTCTAAAGGGAATCTTTTGAAAATGTGAGATGCAGAGTTTATTGACAAGGCTAAAGTTTATTTTCGACCTCTCACATTTTTAAGGACATGTTTTTAAAAATAGAAGGCAGTGGTGAAAAATTTGTGCGTTAATGAGAATAGGAGAAAGCCTTCAATCCCTGAAATGGTTTCTCTGGGTGAACCTTCCATTTATGATTTTTTCCTCAGCTTATTTAACAGGGGTACCATTAAAATCTGGAAAAGAGAGGATATTAACGGAGCCGTTGCTCTGTTTGCAGATAATTTTACCCTATTTATCTTACTAATTGGTTTACTCCCTATCATTTGGAGCGTGCAGTTTATTCCTGCATGGTACTTCTCCGCCCTAACAGGAATATACGTTGCACCAACGGATCTTGTAGGTATAATTCACATCTTGGGAAATCAGATCCCCGTAATTATCCCTCAGGGATACTATCTGCCCACAGATTTACAGATACTCTTTCCCCATAAGCCTTGGGGCTTAATCTCAACTCTTCTGGGCGCGGGCGCGCTACAAGTTCTTATAGGAAATTTTGCTTACAGTTACTATGCCTATAAAAAAACAATGGAAACAGGAAAAATTTACACCGCATTACCCTTCGGCATAAGCTTACCCGGATTGTTTCTTTTTCTTGGTGCAATAATCGGACTCTCTCAGTCAGTCCTTGGCTTTGATTTATATACCGCGATTTCCATAGCCATTTTAGCTAATATTATCAGCTCAATTATTGAGATCATAATAGCGCTTGGCTTAATAGAACACTTAAGAAAAAACATACCCACAGCAGGGGTACTAGGCACAATTGCAGGAATAGGTTTTGCTTGGCTTATCCTTAATTACCTAGGCTACATAGCCGGAGGCCCCGTCAATGGTGTGTATGGTGCTCTTAATGGATGGCCTTACCTATCGCCTACAATCGGATTTGTGGTACTATTTATATTACTAGCGGGGATAATTTCTCGCTTAAGAATCTTTAAAAAAATTCCAACAACTTTACTGGCAATAATTGTTGGATCAGTTCTTGTAGCAATTAACATTTTGTGGCTGGGAAACACCAATTTTGGAGATTTCTTCTTCTATTTTAAAGAGATGTGGGCTCAGATTTGGGGTGGGCTGGGCCCCCAATTTTTAATCGCCCTAAATCTTGGGCAGGATATTACCAATTACATTTATTTACAAACCTTCAGCTTTATGGTTCCAAGTTTTAGACCAGAGCTTTTGGGCCGCGGGCTACAAGCTCTACCAATGATTATAGCGGTAGTTGTTCCTTTCCAAATCTATGACTCTCTCGAGAGCTACGCCAACAATGAATCAGGAAACTTAGAAATGGCACGCAAATTCGGAATAGAGGATCCAGAGAGCTTGAAGCTTTGGTGCGACCAGTACGGGTACTCTGCAAAGACCACTATGCTCATAGATGGATGTAGTAGTCTGCTTGGAACTCCTTTTGGCGGATGGACGCCAACCGTGAATTCTGTGGGCTCAGCAAGCTTTGTCAGAATGGGGGCAGGGATCGGATACTCTCTACTCCACGGAATAATCATTGCGGCAACAGTTTGGTGCGGAATTCTATTCTTGTTGCCCATAATCATCCCCCCCTGTGTTATGGTACCAGTTCTTCTGGTAATTGGAGGATTAATTGTAGTTCAATCTTTTAAGGAAGTTTATGATGAAAACAGAAAAAAGGATAGTCCAGACTACATTATTTGGGGAGACTTATTCGCGGTAATGCTGGCAATGGTTCCACACGTATTCACGGTGTTAACCCTAATAATAATCAATAATTTTAAAAATGCCTTTACTGGAGCATTAATGAGTACATCAATAACGCCTTATCAGCTATTAGACAACATATTTTTTGTAACTGTGAGTATTGCAGGCATACCCTTAAAAATACCATTTGCCCAGTATTTGGGTCTCTATGGATACGGTTTAAATGAAACATTTAGCTATTCAAGTGCCACATTCGGCTGGTATGGAATAGTATTTTTAGGATTAGGAGCAACAACTGTGGGACTAATCTGGGGAAGTATAGTCTCAGACCTAAATCATAGACGTTTGAGAAGAGCCTTCATATTTGCGGCCGCCTCTTGCCTACTATCACTAGTGGGGATAATTCATGCATACTCAATGCCCAAAAGTATTGAAGAAGTCATTCTTCGATTCCCTTGGGCATTAATGTACTTAGCTGTTGCAATATACATACTCATACTGTGGTGGAGAACCTCAAGCTCAACGGAAAAACAAAAATTAAGTTAACGTTACATCTCTCACTTTTGGTGTTATAAAAGAATAATTTGGTTTCTAGAGCACAACATTAATGAAGGGAAATCCTTCTAAAGCTCCCACTGAAAAATTGGGGAATACCACTTTCACCACACTAAAAAATTCAAAAACTAGTATTACACTATTATCGCGAATGTGTCAGGGAGATTTGAAGCGTGAGAAGCAAGATTAAAGTAATCGTTCTAGATTTGGACGGCACACTAGTAGATGTGCCAGATGGGGATTTCTTTGACCAGTTACTTGTAGAATCGCTTGAGGAGATTGGATGCCATTTGCCTAGTCGTGAGCAGAGGGATCGTTTTTGGGATAGTGGGAAGGATTATCAAAAGATTTTAAGATCATGGGGAATAAAAGACATAGACAATTTTTGGAGGGTCTTTGACAGAAGAGATTATGAAGCACGCCTAAGGCTTATAAAATCTAATAAAATCAGGCCCTACGATGATGTGACAGTTCTAGAGGATCTATGCAAGGACTATGCATTGGGCGTGGTAACAAACACTCCACTAAACCTAGCACTCTTGGAACTAGATACATTTGATTTAACCCATTATTTTGGTTCCATTGTAGCTCTGGGAACCGTGGAACAAGAAAATGCCAAGCCAGAGCCTTACGGGATCCTTAAATGTATCCGGGAACTGAGTGGCTCACCTAAAGAGTCGTTAGTGGTAGGAGACAAGGATAGTGATATTATTGCAGGAATAAGAGCAGGAGCTTTTACCGCTGTGATAGTACGTTCAAAAACCAAAACCAAAGTTAAAGCGGATTTCGTGATAAACAATCTTTATGAGCTCAAGAATATCCTTATCTAGGTTATAGTGTTTACCCGAATTGAACATGAAGCAATTTGCAGTCTTTTCTACCCTTAGCGTCTATTTTTATGAGAGTATACTCCTTTTCAAAAAATCGGAATCCTTTTCAACGTACACTGTGATACCCTCATTACTTCTAGCTGTAGAAACCACCTCGGCAACACTGTTTTAGATCTATGAGGAATGCATTTGAAACTTCTCCGCAGCAAGACTTGTACTCTACAAAAGTAAACCAAGCCCCTTGAATTTAGGATAATCTGTTTTTTATGCACTTCTTTGCCGATTCAGATATCTTTAACCCCCTTTTTTAAATCTCAAGGAAAATATTTATATTAATCAAATAAATTTATATTTTTAGATCAATTATTTAATAATCCTTAGCTAATAATTACTCTCCTACAAAAATTTTTCTAAAAGAATGACTTATTCGGCTACAATGAGTCCAAAGAAATTGCGATGTTCACAAAATAAATTCATTTTGATGTGTAATTCACAACAAAAACACAATATTTATTAGCGTATTAAGATTAACTATAATATGGTTATGCGGTTCACTTTGGGTGTAAAACTATGATTCACAACTTCTATCTATTGAAAAGAAGCGGAGAATGCATAATCCACAGAAAATACGGAAGCCTAGAGACAGATGAGAATCTAGTATCTGGTTTTCTTAGTGCAATGTTCTCTTTTGGTAGAAATATAAGTGGTCAAAGTATAGAAAGTGTGCTTTTGGATGATAAAAAATTTGTATACGTCTACAATGATGACATTATATTTGCTGCCTACACAGACAGACAGGACGATATAAAAAGTAAACTGGAAAGCATCAGCCAAGAATTCATAAAAAATTATGGTAACTTAGAGAATTGGGATGGGGATCGCGACAAATTTGCAGATTTCTTGCCAGTTCTGGATAAGGTATTTGGAGTATCAGGAGAGGAAGCTTCTGACGACTTTTTAAATGAGATAATAGAAAATATAAAAACGGGGAAAAAGCCTCTAGATGTCTCCTGGGACGACTGGCTGAACAGAATAAAAGAGAAGGTAAGAAGAATCAATCAATAATAATATTGAGCTCAAAAAAGCTCTTTCAAAGAGAGCACTAATTAGGTATTCAGTCTTGTTTTTCTAAATTTACTGTAAATTCTTTCCGCCACTCTTTTTGCTTTAAATAATGCACCGCTTCGGGTTGATGCGTAGATTTGAATTGTACAAACTGGCTTCCCTCTCCTAATTACAGATCCAGGTTTTGTGATATCGAATATCCCAGACATAGTAAGTTCAGGCATTATGAAATCATGTTTGGCGAACAAAATATTTTTCACGGCGTAACCTTTGTTTTGGGGAATACTTTTAGGCAATATCCCTTGGCAAGCCTCTATGTGGGCTTCAACTATATTTAGTCCAGTTACCATTTCAACACACTCAAGCGTGCCTTGAAAACGGGGATTTATCTCTAATAGGTATGGTTCACCTCTGCGAATAACATAGTCTATCCCGTTTGAGCCCTTAAGATTTAATGATTCGATTAAATTTTCGGAGGCATCTTTTATTTTTTTGTATAGTTGTTCTGTGGCCTTTAGGGGCACAATGTTTCCACAATAAGTAAAATCTTTTGCGCCCAGCTCAGATAAGCCAATTAACTGCTCATTAATAGAAACTACCAGCGCCGATGTGCCATCTGAGATAAGGGAGCAACTCGCATCGATACCCTTAATGTATTCCTGAATCATTACATTTCCTTGGCTCGATAGCAAGTGAAATATTCCCTCAACTTCTTTAATATTCTTGGCTAAATGAATCCCTTGTCCTCCTCCTCCTTTCGTTGGTCTAACCACTACCGGTAACCCTATTAATTCCGCCGCCTCTACAGCATCTTCCACACTTTTTACAATGATTGAGTTTGGAGAGTGAATGCCCAATTTTTCTGCTTCACGATAAATCCTTATTTTATCTCTAGATTTTTTAATATTTTCTGAAGTGTTACCTATTACAGGAGCAACCTTGTTGAGTTCTTCCCAAAACTGAAATTGATCATCAAAACCACTCCCCACCAAAATAAAATCAATCTCATGTTTTTCTGCCAAGTTCTGAGCCAGCTTCAAGAAAAGACTGGTGTGGCTTTTTGTGGTGTCTAGTCCTTTGCCCCATTCATTAACTACTAGTACCTCATCTGCATATTTATAGATGTCAACATCTCCCCAGTAGTCCACCACCAAAACTTTTAGTCCTAATCTTTTTGCTGAGGAAACTATTGGTCTAGCATTAAATCCCAAGACAAGAACAGTTGACTGGTTTCCAACCACAGTTAAGTGGAGCCCTCCAAATCACTATGTTTTTCACTTTCTTTTATAGCCTCTTTAAGCTTTTTTATAATGTCTTTTATTTTCATCTTTTTTGGGAGGGCCACTGAAAGTAATCTATCATTATCGATTTGTAGAGTAATAACCATCCCTTCTTTACCAACAATAACTGAGTAGTCGCTATTTTCATCAGAAACCATACTGCTACTTATCATAAAAATGGCGCTAATCATTCCGGAGAGAGTTATTGCTTCCTCCATGGGGTGCACTATTAGGGGCACTCCCTCCTTGGTAAGGATAGCAATTGCCTTGGCCTCCGGCATCACATTTTTAACATTCATAAATAATCCTTTTTTAGGATATCCGGAGAGCTCTATCACTTCAGCCACTTTATGGGAAAAATTCTGAATTTTGGTGATGTAATTTTCAACACCCTTGCTTTCGGCCTTTTCTCTGTCAATTAGTGCAGAAAGAACCATGCCCGTATTGACCGGCAAAGTTATAACTAAGTTATTGGGCGTAAAGGAGAGTACATAGTCTGGATTTTGTTCCAATAGCTTTCCAATAATTTGTGAAGAAATCGAAAGTAGGGTGGCACTGGCGGCCGCTAGCTTACTTTTATTAATCTTTTCTTCTAGGATCACCATTGATTCTGATTTCCCCTCTTTGCTAATCAGAATTATTCCTTTTATTACATCGTCTCTTACTATTTCTTCCAACAATTTGGAAAGTTCATCGATGGATTCCATCACCATCACCTTTTATATTCATATAGTTTGAAACATTTATACCATTTTAGCGAAGAACATCTACATATAGGATTCGCTTCCCCACAAAATTTTTACAATTTTCTTATGTTTGATATTAGGGAATTTTGGTTTTAAAAAGGTTAGGTATTTTAAAATAGTGATTATTTTAATGAGTATCGAAAAAGATTTGGCTACGAAAGCAAAATGAGAAAGGTAATAAAAGAATTTTCAGGTGATTTTTTGAAGATAACTTTTCTGGGTACCGCTGGAAGTATGATTACAAAATCTCGAACCAACCTCGCTGTGTTAGTTGATGAGGATTTGCTTATTGATTGCGGGGAAGGAACTAGCCAAAAACTTCTCGCAATTTTAGGAGATTTATCCAAAATTGAGACTATTTTGATCTCTCATGGGCACGCGGATCATATTATGGGGATAACCTCACTCTTATGGGCAATGTGGCTAGTTAGTAAGAGAACTAAAGATCTTAAAATAATAGGACCGGAGTACATTGAAACCTTGGTGACTTCTTTGTTAAAGTTGGGGTACACTCCATTAGATAGGTTAACTTTTAAAATAAATTATGAGTTGGATACCTCCTCTGAAAATATTTTTTTTAAAGCTACTCTTCACAACCCTACAAATTTCGCTTATCGTATAGAAAGGAGAGGAAAAAGTCTTTGTTACACAGGAGACACTGCACCTTGCGAAGGGTTAGTAGAGTTAGCTGAAAAATGCGATGTTCTTATACATGAAGCAGCTTTTCCTGATGAACTATCAAATTTGGCTCACAAACTAAATCATAGTACACCTAGCGATGCGGGACAGCTGGCTTCTAAAGCCAATGTCCGAATTTTAGCTCTAGTTCACTGGCCAGACATTTTTGAAGGAAGCGAGTATATACTTATCAATCAAGCTAGAAAAAGTTTTGATGGCGAAATTATCTTGGCTAAAGATTTAGACGTCTTGGATGTGTGAAGGTTTTTCAAATTCATTAAATATTAATAAAATAATTTGAATAAAAAAGGTTAAATCTGTTAAATTTCGCAAAATATTTAAGCTATTTTTGCGATAAATTAAACAGACAAGCGACAATATTAAAAGGGTACGCAGGGTCTCCAAAGAGAAAGCCTCTGTAAAGCTAACTACTTGACGTGCAAGTGAGCAGGTGGCAGTTTTGAAGGTCAAAGAGGTAGATAGGAAAATACTGAGGCTCCTTCAGGAAGACTCTCGGAGACCTTTTAGAAAGATTGCTACAGACCTGAACATTTCTGAACCAACATTGTATAACCGAGTAAAAAAGCTCCAAGAAGAAAGGGTCATCGAAGGTTTTACCACCATCATTAATCCTGAAGCTGTAGGACTTACAAGTTTAGCATTTATAATGCTTGCCGTAGAGCCTTCAAAGGAGGAAGAAATTATCAATAAGTTAATGAGTTTTCCAGAAATTCTGGAATTACACCTTTTATTCGGCGAGAAGAATATTCTCATTAAAGTTCGAGACAGGAATATAGAATCAATGAGGGAGTTCATCACAAAAGAACTAAAATCAATTGAGGGCTTGTTAAAAGTGGAGTGCTACCTTTCCTTAAAAACGAGAAAAGAAACTCACATGATACCTATTTAGAACTTGACTCTCCTAAACTAATTATCATTATAAGTTAATAAAGGAGTACAATAAACGCGAGATTACTTTTCATGAAAAGTATCTAAAACGCGTAATGTTTTTTTGTATAGAACCTTTTCTGTAGTTCAGAGATTTCCGAAGACCTATTCCATAACTATTGAGTGAAGTTTATTGGAATTGTTTATAGTCTTCAACAAGTATAATATACTGCTTGGGGTTGATTTGTTGATTCCAGATGAAGTTAAGCGAATCGCAAAAGACATAAAGGAAATGAAGATTAGAGGCGCGGGAGAGATTGCTAGAGCAGCGGTTAAAACGCTTAGAATAACGGTTCAAAATTCAAAAGCGAAAACCGTGGAGGAACTTTTGGAGGAGCTGAGAACTACCGCTGAAATTGTTATTAATACGCGTCCAACTGCAGTTTCCCTTCCCAATGGAATTAGATTCGTCTCTAAGAGAGTGAAAAAAGAATTAGAGAGAAAACCTAGCTTAGAAGAATTAAAAGACATTGTGAATAAAGCGGCAGAAGAGTTCATAGTAAACTCGCAGAAAGCGGTGCAGCGGATAGGCGAGATAGGATCGAAGCGGATTAAAAATGGGGATGTACTATTAACACATTGCAATAGCGCGGCAGCCTTATCAGTCATTGTAAACGCTGCTCAACAGAATAAGGAGATCAGGGTCTTTGCGACGGAAACAAGACCCAAATTTCAAGGTCATATTACCTGCAAAATTTTGAGAGATGCGGGAATAGATGTGACTCTTATAATTGATAGTGCAGTAAGACTTTATATGAATAAGATAGATACTGCGATTGTGGGCGCCGACGCCATCTCATCCAATGGCGCCCTAGTTAACAAGATTGGCACATCCACTGTGGCTCTGGTGGCTAAAGAGGCTAGAACACTCTTCTTTGTAGCCGCAGAAACTTACAAATTTAGTCCAGAAACATTGATAGGCGAACTCATAGAAATAGAGGAAAGAGACATTGAGGAGGTAATTGATAGGGAAGAGTTGGAAAAAATTGGAAACCCCAAGGTTTTAAATCCCGCCTTCGACATTACCCCACCGAATTACATAGACCTCATTATAACAGAGAAGGGGATAATCCCTCCCCAAGCAGCATTCACTATTCTTCAAGAAGAATTCGGCTGGCTTTCTGGAGATAAAAAAAGCCTCTTTTAAAAAATGGTTAATGTAAATTTCAAAATTTCACAATTAAAGAGACATTGTAATCGTTTCAGTCTACCTTCCAGAGTAATCCAAAATTAGACTATTAAAAAGCAGGTCAAACATAATTCTAAACGTCAACGCGTTCATTTTAAGTTATTGTTGGCTCGAGTTTTACTCTAATTTACTGTTATACAAGTTTGGGAATCAGAGAGAACCTAATTTTTAAACGTCCTAAGGAAACACTTATCATTTTGTTCATATAAGTATAGTTCAGGTCTAATTGTTTTTTGGAACTTTATTGAAAATATTGTAGATATTGGCTTGTGCTATTGGAACGATATGTCATAGGAAGGTGATGGAGGTGTATGGTTTTGTCTGGGGATGCTGACAGAATTATTATGGATGCTAAAGCGAAGGCGGATTCGATTTTAGAGATTGCCAAGAAGGAAGCGGAAAATATCATTATGAGGGCTAAGGAAGTCTCAGAGGAAGCTAGGAAGGAGAGAGAGAAGAATTTTCGAAGAATTATTAAAAATCTCCTTATTGACAATCGAGACGAAGTTTTACAGGGCTTAAAGAGTATTACTGATTTGGATATTCAATCAATATATGAGGAAACGAAGAAATTAGTGAGTGCATATAAAAATCATGACTCGATAGATCGTTTTCCGGTCATAGTAAGCTGTCCCAAATGCAGTACAGATTTCTTTTTAGATTCCGAATTGGAGGAGGAATTTGTTGAGTTGGAAGGGAGGGTGTTTGGCGCGTTTGGCTGCCCTAATTGCAACGCTCTTTCTAAATATGAATTTTATGAGGGTAAATTTGTAAGTGCTCTCGATAGAGGTTTACCTGAAAAAACTTTTTTGGGCTTTAAAGTAAATGAACTCCGAAAAAGAGTGGAGGAACTTTTGAAGCCTCTTTACAACGAGGTTATCAAGTTTGGAGAGTCAAAACATTCGGTATTAGCTATACCCATGGTTGATAAGTGTAGAATGATATTGAGGCATATAGCTAAGAAGAGAAGCGACGAGGAAAAATGGGAAACAAAGTGGAACTGTAGGTTTAAAGCCGACATAAATACCACCTATATATGCTCTCTGACTGGGGAAATCAATTTTGAAAGCAAAAGAGAAAGCAAAACGGGGCCCATAACTTTTAGTATGCCCTTAAAACTGGAAAAGTCTTATGCTTTGCCAAAAGGAGACATTGAAACCTTAGCTCATACCCTAGCTAACATATTTTCCGAAGCTGGCAAAGAGGCCACATTACAAGTACTCAGTTTATTGGAGCATGCTTCGCTAGTTTTGGAATGGATGAGACCGTTGAAGAGGGTTATGGCCTTTGAAACGTCGGAGGAAATGGTTCCTTTAGTTTCAGAGCTTGAACAAAAAATCAAGGAGAGGAAGGAGAAAAAAGAGAAAATGGAGAAGCAGCCGTTACGTATCTAAGTTTTAGAGCAGCAATTTCTCAATTGTCTTAGTCAGAATTTCAATTGTATCTAAAAACTGCTTTATAGATATTTTTTCGTATTCCGTATGGTCTAAGCGAGGATCCCCAGGACCGTAGGTAACAGCCGCAGTTTTGACCCTGTTCCCATAAATATTCATATCGCCTGTTCCAGTTTTTTTAATTAGGCGGGCTTCCTCTCCCGTAACTTCCATTATTGAACTACTTAAGGCATTTACTAATGGTGACCTCTTATCAGATTGGTAGGGCTCAGTTTTATCTATAACTTTAAGCATGCCCTTTACCCCATTGTTCTCTTCTTGGTGTGCTTGAAGTATACGGTTTATTACTTCATAGATTTCGTCACAACGCATTTTGAAGGGTATCCTGACCCTTATTTCTGCTGTGCTTTGATTTTCACCACCATTCAATCGTCCTAAGGATATGCTTACCGAATCCTGCTTTGATTTGGATTGGTGTTTCCCTAACTCACTCTTAATTTTCAGCCAAATGGAGATTAATTCTTCGCTAGCATTTTTAACAGTAGGGTTGGCAGGGTGGCCTGGTTCAGTTCTAATCTCAATTTCAACGTTTAAGCTTCCTTTATAGCCTACCACAATAAAATTGGTGTTACAAGGTTCTCCAAAAATTGAGTAGTCTGCCTTTAAACCTTTGTTTACTATGTGTATTATTCCTTCAGAAGTTCCCTCCTCTTGCACTGTACCCACAACAACTATGCTTCCTTTTATTTTTTTATTCACAAAATTTGCCGCAGCAAGTATAAGGGTGGCCAAGGAGGATTTCGCGTCAACTGCTCCCCGACCAGTTAATTCGCCATTAATTAGTCGTACTGGTAGGTATCCTTCAACTGTATCCATATGACCGCAGAGTAGTAGAGTTGGAGTCCCTTTTCCAATTCTACCTATGACGTTTCCAACCTCGTCTATCTCTGCATCAAAACCCAATTCTTTCATCTGGTGGAAGAGAAAGTTTGCAAGTTCTGCTTCTTTTCCTGAGGGACTATAGATTTCAAGCATTTTTTTAAGAAAATCTTGAGGCTCCATTCTTCAGGTCTCCAATACCTCCGCCAAAATATCCGCAGTTTTATCAATTTGTTCCTTTTCAATAACTAACGGGGGTAGAAGTCTGAGGGTGCTTAGTCCCGAAGTTAAAACCAACAGTCCCTTTTCCAAAGATTTTAGCACATAATCCTTTACTCTGAAACGTAAATCGATGCCAATCATTAAACCCAGTCCTCTAACCTCTTTTACAATCTTAGAGTTCTCCCTAATGGTTTCCAACTTATTTTTTAAGCGTAATCCCAATTCCCTAGATCTTTGAGGAAGTTTCTCCTCTATTATAACGTCTATTGCAGCGTTTGCAGCAGCACAAGCAAGTGGGTTTCCACCAAACGTTGAAGCATGTTCACTTTCTTTAAGGGACCCCATAATCTCCTCTCTAGCAATAGTAGCACCCATAGGTACTCCACCAGCAATTCCTTTAGCCACGGCCATAATGTCAGGAGTCACCTTCCAATGCATACAGGCAAACATTTCCCCAGTCCTACCAAACCCAGTCTGAACCTCATCAAATATTAACAGAACATTCTTTTCATCGCAAATATCTCTTAACTCCTCCAGATAACCGTTGGGCGCAGGATTAACTCCTGCTTCTCCCTGTACAGGCTCCACCAAAACCGCAGCAGTTTTCTCATTTATAGCCTCTCGAACTTCTCCAGCGTCACCAAATTTTACATGGGTAAATCCCGGAATCAAAGGTTCAAAAGGCTCCCTGTACTTTTTCTCCCAAGTAGCTGAGAGCGCCCCCAAGGTACGTCCATGGAATCCTTTAGTCATAGCTATAATTTCCTTCTTGCCTGTGTATTTACGAGCCAATTTTAGGGCGCACTCTACTGCCTCTGCTCCACTGTTTGAAAGAAAAGTTCTTGTTAGTCCTTTGGGAACTATTTTTGTTATTTTTTCCACAAGTTCCGCTCTGACGTCGTTGTATAGTATACCAGAACAAGTGATAAGCTTCTCAGCCTGATTTTTTATGGCTTCTACGACCTTGGGGTGACAGTGACCGGTGATGCCTACCCCATGTCCTGCTACACAATCTATATACTCTCTACCTTCGGTGTCCCAGACTAGGGCGCCTTTTCCCCTAACAATTACTACGGGTCTTTTAGCGTAAGTTTGGGCTTCGTAGGTATCTTCTAGAAGCATATATCTTTTGGCATTATTCGACTGACTCATTAGTAATCACCGTACAGTTTTTCTCTTCCAAAGCATTAGTGAGGGGGTGTTCTCCAATTCCAGAAGCTATTACCACTTCTGGTACACCTTCGCGTAGTGCCTCCAATGCTGCAAAGATCTTTCTCCGCATACCAGGGCCAACTTTCTCCATGGCCTGTTTTGCTTCCGATATGCTTAATTTTGTTATTATCTTCTCGTTCTCGAGAACTCCGGGTACGTCTGTCATATCTAACAGTTTATCCGCTTTTATGGCTCCTGCAACACTTGCAGCTGCCCTGTCTCCGTCTACGTTCAGGTTTTCGCCTTCTTTACCGATTGCTACTGCGCCTATAACTGGGACATAACCTGCATTTAATAGTAGTTCTAGGAGTTTAGTGTTAACTTGCACCACTTTTCCTGTGTAATCACCATCCATTAGGAGTACCTTGTTTCCCTCTTTAACCTTGATTCTTGGCTTTCTTTCTGCTATTAGGAGTCCCCCATCAATCCCTGAGAGCCCTATGGCATTCACACCTTCCTTTAATAGAACTGTTACCAGCTTTTTGTTTACCGTACCTGCTATGACCATGGTGTAAATTTCTGCGGTTTCAGCATCGGTGTATCTACTTCTAAAACCAGTAGGGGAGGTGACGAATCTTTGCTCTTTACCCAGTTTTTGCGCAATTTCGGTGACAATTTTTGCTCCACCGTGTATTATAACTATCTGGTGTTCCTTGGAAAGTTCTTTTACGTCGCGCGCTAGGGGTGATAAATCCTCATCAATTAAGCTACCGCCAATTTTTACCACTATTTTCATTTAATCGCATCCTCGATTAATATGGGTGAAGCCCTGGGAAAGTTAGACCAGTAGTTTCGTCTATACCTTCCATAATGTTCATACACTGTACTGCTTGTCCCGAAGCCCCCTTAATTAGATTATCTAAAGCGGAGAGAACTACTATGCGTGGCATGTGCTCATCTAACTCGAAGCCAATATCGCAGTAGTTGGTTCCAACAACGACTTTGGGATCCGGCAATCGGTAGATTCCAGTTTTCTGCTTAACTAGTCTTATGAACGGCTCATCGCCATAGAATTCCCGAAAAATACTCCAAATATCTTTTTCAGTAAGTTCTTTTTCCAGAAACATATGTATAGTAGATAGAATACCCCGCACCATATCTACTGCATGAGCGGAGAACGCGACTTTCACTGACTTCCCAGCTACCGCACTTAGTTCCTGCTCAATTTCGGCAGTGTGCCTGTGATTGGTAACCTTATATGGTCTCACGACATTTGCCCTTTCGGGGTGGTGGGTAGACAAGGAAAATTCTCTTCCTGAGGCTGAAGAACCCACTTTTGAATCGATTACTATTCTGTTCAAGTCTACAGCCCCTGTGCTAACAAGGGGAGCCGCCCCCAGTATGGCGCTTGAAGCTAGACATCCTGGACAGGAAACCAAGTTAGCTTTTTTAATTTCCTCTTTGTGAAGTTCGGAAATTCCATATACTGATTTGCCTAATAGTTCAGGATGTTCATGTTTACCATAATAGTACTCATAGACCTCTTGGCTTTTAATTCTGAAATCCGCACTCAAATCTATTACCTTTACTCCTGTTTGAAGTAGTTCAGGCACTATGTTCATAGAAGCTCGGTGGGGCACGTTGAGAAAAACATAGTCACATTTATCAGAAACCCTGTTCACGTCATACTCTTCAAACTTTATCTGGGTTATCCCTCTCAGATTCGGGTGCACACTACTCAAATATTTTCCGGAAAACTGTCTAGAAGTTACACAGGTTAACTCGGCTTTAGGGTGGAAGAGTAACAGTCTTACTAGGTCTCCACCCGTATATCCTGAAGCTCCAACAACTCCAGCTCTCATTTTAACATCTCCAAACAATAATCAATTAACATTCCAGGGATATCCACACCTGTTAAGGGTACAGTTGTGTGATATTCCATCGTGTGATTAACTTCATTAACAAGCATACCATTCGGGCTTTCTAATATATCTACCCCATAAACTCCTTCCCCAATGGCTTTTGCAGCCCTTAGACTCAAATCCTCAATCTCAGGGGTTACGGGACAAATTTCCGCTCGTCCTCCAAGCGCAGTGTTTGTGCGCCACTCGCCTTGACCGGCGACTCGATAAATAGCAGTAACGACCTCGTCACCAATGACAAAGCTTCTAATATCCCTATTATTTACTTTTTCCACAAATTCCTGAATATAATAAATCTGGTAAAGTGCTCCCATAGACTCTCTACTCTCAATTATGGCCTTTGCAGATTGAGGATCCTTTAACGGAGCGATCAATCTTCCCCAACTGCCAAATACGGGTTTAATTACTGCAGGATATTTCAGTTCCTCTAAAATCTGTAGAGCCGAGTCTATATCAACAGCCAAAAATGTTCTGGGGCTAGGCACACCTGCTTTGGTTAAAGCCAGCGTTGTTAAAAGCTTGTCTGCGCAAATACTGGAAACGTCATAAGAATTAACTACTGGATACCCCTTACTCTCCAAAATTTTGGTGATATAAAGACCCTTAAATGTGCTCACCATACGCTGAAGGTAAATGTCCGCCTCCGGAATATGATCACAGTTTCCAGTAGCTTCTAAGAAAATACTTTTCGCGTCAATAACCACCAATTTGACATTTTTATTACGCGCAGCTTGAATTAGTGCCTTCTCATCCCATCTCACCCGATCACTTACCATGCCGATAGTTACCAATTCACCCACCTAGATCTTTTTCAATAAACGCAACCCTTCTTCAATAATGTTAGCGTTACTTATTGGCCCCAATCCTCGCCTTCGATCTCTGCGACCTTAAGCTGCACCTTATTCTTTTCTATCGCCACAACTTCAAGCTCGGATCCGCAATCTGGGCACTCAACAATCTCTCTTAAAACTGGGTCTTCGAGATCCAAATCGGCACCACACTCTGGACATTTACCCTTAACCATTATCCAATCACCTCTGTGATGTTAACAATAATCTTTGAGCCACTTTAAAGTGGATTTAGGTATTTTTCCAATGTTGCTAAAAATTGAGCAAAAGATTATAAAACTAAATGAACTTTTCAACACGTTTTCCATTCCACTATATTTAGATAGTATATAATTATTAATTGTGGGATAAAAAAGATTAACTTAAATAATTTTTCCTTCCCAAAAATTATTCCTACAAAGTTCCCAATAGTTGAAAAAAGCGATATTGTCAACTTGTTTATTTGGAGGGATACTCCAGTTCTATTTTTATGCTTCAAATAACTTTTGAAAGAGGGGAGGCTCCCCCAGAAATTATTCTGTTATGCCTAAATTTATACTTGTTC
>JAHQXB010000010.1 GCA_029856435.1 Candidatus Jordarchaeia archaeon | reverse complement strand
TTTGGTGTCCCGGGCATAAACGGTTAATGAAGTCTTCTTTTCCCCAAAAAAAGCGTTTTTTGCCCTCTTTTTCACGGAGACCAATATAACTAATGATAAAAAACTTTTACAATTTCTTACCCGATACATTTCGAGAGCCTTCGCCATCCACACTTTTCCAATTCCAGCCTCAAAAGTTAGGTCATCGCCTTTGTTTTCGACTCTCCCTACAATACTGTTGAATCTCTTTATGAAGATCCTCGCCTAATCTTATTGGAATCATCTCTTCAGGGTAGTCTCAGGCATGTATCACCGTTTACAACATTTGTAATATAAAAATAATCGACCTTTTCAAGGGTGATGTAGAATTGTTCGATTTCGCCTCAAAAAGGGGTGTTTATAGGGATTCTTTCACGATTTGGAGCCTTATAGGGAGATGGAACCGAATAAATCTGCATCACCCTTTTCAAGAAGCCAAAAAAGAAGACGGATAAATAAGGGTTTGGTTAAAGGCATGCGAGCATAGTAAGCCTCATATTGCATAAACTACTCAGAAGCTCTTGAAACCATAAAAAGTATCACGCTTTCAATTTAAGCACCGCGGGCTAGGGCCGGAATTAATTTCTCCCGAAATTGTCGAAGATTAAAACTTTATATACTTTATTTCTTATTTCACATTATAAGTGAGTGATTTCTAGGAGGGAGAAACTTTGTCTAAAGGAATTTATGAGAGTAAACCTTGGCTGAAACACTATGATCCCAATGTTCCAAAGACGCTCGAATATCCAAACGTACCATTATTCCACTTTGTGGATGCTTCGGTGAAGGAATTTCCAGATAGACCCATGATGATCCAGGGCAAGAGAATAATTTCTTTCAAAGAGTTTGGCAAGTACCATTATAGCTTCGCAGCGGCCCTTGCAGATATGGGGGTAAAGAAGGGGGATCGTGTGGGAATATACTGTCTAAATATGCCCCAATACTTGATAGCACTCTACGCAGCCATAAAAATTGGGGCGGTGCCCACAGGAATAAATCCACTTCTCACCCCCCGAGAACTTAAATACATTTTAGATGATTCCGACGCGGAAACAATTGTAGCCTTGGACCTTTTCCTGTCCCGGGTACAGGAGGTAAGAAAGGAAACCAAATTGAGGAATGTGATAGTAGCGGGGTTGGGTGACTTTCCACAGGAGGGCTCTCTGCCTGAGCCAACAGAGTATGAGGGGGCGATATCGTTCTTGGAACTTCTTAAATATGAGCCGAAACCCCCTAAGGTGAAAATAAATCCCAGAGATGATTGGGCTCTACTCCAGTATACTGCGGGAACCACTGGTTTACCTAAGGGAACAATTCTTACCCACGAAAATATGGTTAGACAAACAACCCAACTCATATCTTGGCTTAAGTTTGAGAGGGGTAAGGAGATTGTTTGCTCATCGTTCCCGTTCTTCCATTTGGCGGGTCTGGCGTTCAATATAGTATGTGTTTCTATGGCAGCAGGCCAAATCCTAATACCCAACCCAAGGGACATTGAGGGAACAATAAACCTAATTGACCAGTACCATCCCACAGTCGTATGCAATGTTCCTACAATCTACATTCAGCTACTGAGACATCCAAAATTTGAAAAATCAGCGATAAGGGAGGCGAAAATATTCATAAGCGGAGCCGCAGCCTTCCCCCCAGAAATTATAAACGAGTATAACAGCAAAACCCAAGGAAAAGTGCTTGAAGTCTGGGGAATGACCGAAGCCAGCCCCGTGCTCACCGCGAATCCGGCTGAGGGGCTAAAAAAGGTGGGGTCTGTAGGTATTCCCCTCCCAGACACCATAGTTAAGGTAGTGGATGCGGAGACTGGGGGTGAAGAGCTTCCGGTGGGAGAGCGGGGAGAACTCATAGCATACGGTCCTCAGGTGTTCTATAAGGGTTACTGGAAGAAACCGGAGGAAACTGAGAAGGCTTTAAAGAATGGTTGGTACTATACTGGCGATATTGGCTACATGGATGAGGACGGCTACTTTTACATCGTTGACCGGAAGAAGGACATAATCAATGTTTCAGGGTATAAAGTGGCTTCAAGAGAGGTTGACGACGTGCTGTTTGAACATCCCGCAGTGAATATGGCCGCGACCATAGGTATACCGGATCCGGATAGACCGGGTAGCGAAATAGTAAAGGCTTTCGTCACATTGAAGGAGGGATACGAGGGAAGCCCTAAACTCGCCGAGGAGATTAGACAGTTCCTGAAGAAAAGTTTAGCACCCTATAAGGTTCCAAAGATAATTGAGTTTAGAAAAGAGCTACCACTCAGTGCCACGGGTAAAGTTCTTAAGAGAGAACTGAGAGAAGAAGAAAAAGCCAAAATTAAAAAGTAGAACAACTTTCATTTTCATTTTTTTATCGTTAATTTATTTACACCTTTATTCTGCTTTATGTGTTTTTTCTACAGGATTTCTATTAATTTCTTGCATTTTATCCCTCTGGGTTTTGCTGAATTCTGCTTTTTTACGAGTGGGCATCATAATTGATGGTGTAACGGTTCTCAAAAGACCCGTAGTGGAGTTTAGGCTTATTTTTTCTATGCAAGAAAGATTGATTCAATGGGAACTTACCTGACAGTCTAGGTTATATATAGTTATTTTATAGTTTAATTTACTTTTCTGTGAAGGGGAAGGGCTGAAATTTATGGGGGGACTATTAAAGGGTGATGATAATTTAATATGGGTGTTTGCATAATATAGATTGTTGTGTGCTTTAGATTTGTGGGTGGTTTCCTTTAATGATTCAGGGAATATATCTTATTGATCATCGTGGTGTGTGCATTCTTTCTAGGAAGTATGGCTCCATTAATATTGATGAGAATCTTATTGGTGGCTTTTTAACTGCAATTCTCAAGTTTTCCAGTAAACTTATCCATGGAGAGGAAGAAGACCTTCAAGAAATCATACTAAAGAATCACAGAATAGTATACGAGTCAAGTGACAACTTTAAACTCGTGGCGGTTATCCATAGGGAAGACAATGAAGAACTGGTAAGAGAAGCTTTGAGAAAAATAATCAACCAGTTTATTGAGAGTTTTGGCTCCCAGCTCCAATATTGGAATGGAAGCGTTCAACCGTTTGCAGGTTTCGAGGAAAAAATCGATGAAGTGCTTCTCGAGAAAGATTTGAGAGAGCTAATTGTACCAGAAGTTCCAAAGGCGGAGCCTAAAGCCACAGTCTCAGTACAGGAGCCATCCAAGCCAGTTTTGTCTTTAAAGCAGATTCTTAGAAGGTCGAAAACCTTCATGTTCAAAATCCTCCTTGTGGGAGACCAAAACGTGGGAAAAACCAGTATCATTAAAAAAACCACTGAAAATAAATTTTCTACGGAATACACACCTACCCTGGGTTGCGACTTCACTGTGAAACAGTTTGAAATTGGTAGGAACAAGGTACGATTACACTTCTGGGATTTCGGGGGCTCAACAAGCTTCGAGCATATGAGAAAAGAACTCTACGTAGATGCAGACGCAGCCATTCTGGTTTTCGACTTAACCAATCCAAAATCATTCCAAAACCTAGAAAAATGGCGTAGAGAAATACTGAGCTCCTTTGGCCCTATTACAATGTTTGTAGTCGGCAACAAGGCAGACCTAGAAGGAAAGATGCTAGGGGAAGAAGGCCTAAAATACGCCAAGGGGATAAATGCATCCTACTTTGAGACAAGCGCCAAAACAGGGGCAAACATAGAGGAACTATTCAAATCAATGGCGGAACTCCTAATCAAAAAAGAGTAGCAAACCAAACAGAGAAACCAAAAACTCTTTCATTGTAAAAATTATTTTCTGTATATATCCTAATTCTTGTAGAAAATTTTACTGGTGAACATTATGGAATATGGAAAGGAACTTAAAGAGTTGAAGGAAGTTTTGAGGGAGCTCATCTGGCTCAACGGAGTAATTGCAACAGAATTAATCCGCATCACAGAAAACACTGCAGCAATTTTGAGTGGAAAAGAGAAGGCTGACAGTTGCACCTTAGAACACGCAATAATAAACGAGCAGATAATTGAAATTTTGGAAAAAAATTTACCTGAAAAAACAAGAACCTTGAAAAAGCACGTTCTGGGACACGAGTAGAGATTAAAAAGTTTATAGCGATAAGGGATGAAAAGCAAGGTTGCGAGCAAATTTTTGCGATAAGAACTTATTTTCCCATTTTTAATGGCTGTCTTGTGTTGAGGAGATTTGAAATGAAGGATAAACTAATGAAGTTGGAAGAGGCTGTTGAGCTAGTAGAGGACGCTTCCTCGATAGGATTCGGGGGGTTTATGTTTTTCCGTCGCCCGATGGCTTTTATCAGAGGTTTGATAAAGGCTGGAAAAAAGAATTTGGACGCCTACTCTCTAAATGCGAATATAGATCTTGATATGTTAATCGGTGCAAGATGCGTGCAGAGTGTCAACTACACTTATCTGGGTATGGGACAATTGGGACTTGCGCTAAATTTCAGGAGAGCTGCGGAGAAGGGGCTAATTAAAATTAATGAGTACGATATTCTTGGTTTTGCTTCAGCCTTAAGGGCTGCGGTTATGGGTTTACCTTTCCTGCCTATGAGGGGAGGTTTTGGCAGCGATATTGTAAAAGACCTAGGATTTAAAACCATAAGTTGCCCCTACACTGGTAAAGAATTGTTGGCGGTTCCAGCTTTCGATTTGGATGTTTGCGTGGTACACCAGCTTCAGGCCGACTGTTATGGCAATGTCCAAGCCTACTTGCCCACTGAGAGTACTATTGATTATGATGTTTCCCTTGCAAGGTCTGGTAAATTGCTCATAGCTACCGTGGAAAGGATAGTTAGCACCGAGGATATAAGAAAAAACTTTGATAAAACTATACTGTTCAGCTACGAAGTTGATGCTGTAGTGGAAGCGCCTCAAGGTGCCCATCCTATGGCTTTCTATCCCCTCTATGACCAAGATGTAGGGCATTTAATGGAGTACATGAGGGCTTCAAACGACCCCCAGACATTCCAAGAGTATTTAGAGAAATATGTTTATCAGCCAAATGGACACGAGGCATATCTAAAATTGGTGGGGAGGTGCTGAGTCTTGGAATATGCTGAGGATTACACTGTTGACGAGTTAATGATAGTTGCCATGTCTCGAGAGATCAGGGACGGGGATTTAGTTTTTCAGGGTATAACCACTCCCTTAGCTGGGGCCGCTATCATGCTTGCTCGGGAAACTCACGCTCCAAACGCAAACCATCTATACTTTTTAGGAGTTAATCCCATCATTCAGGACATGTCACAAGCTATGGTTAAGCCTGAGAGTTTTTTGGGAACTGTCTCCGGCACTCTAAGTATTGGCGAGTTTTGGAACCTACAACAGAGAAATGGTATAGACCTGATGTTTCTTAGACCCGCCCAGATAGACAAATTGGGAAATGCAAATATGTCCCTAATAGGAGACCGCACCAAACCCACTATTAGATTTAGTGGAGGTGTGGGCACCGCTGACCTACTAGTTCTTGCAGATAGAATAGTGTACTATGCTCCCCATCACGACACCCGAGTTTTTGTAGAAAAGGTGGACTACATTACCGGAGCCGGCCATCTTGAAAATGGCCAATGGAGAAAAAGACTAAATATTCAATCTCAGGGGCCAACTAAGGTTATTTCCAATTTGGCAGTAATGAATTTTAAAAATAAACACAAGCAGTTGCAACTGGAATCAATTCACCCGGGGATATCGGTTGAAGAGGTGGTTAAAAATACGGGCTTCAAACTAATTATTCCAGACAAAGTTCCCGAAACAGAGCCACCCACAAAAGAACAGCTAAAACTGATTCGAGAAAAGATCGACCCAAAAAATTTCAGAAAAGTAGAAATGCCAAAATATAAAGAAACCATGATTGAAAAACTAACCCAACTCCAGAAAAAGCCACAAGTAAAATAGAAAAACTTGCCTAAACATTTTACAAAGCTCTCTGCAGCACCTTTTCCACACATTTGGTGTAAAAAATGTCAAAGAAATTGCTGGAAATGCTCAACTATTAAACTTATAAATGTAAAAAATATATAGATATATTAGAGTTTATTTTGGTGAATGGGTTCTTGACGGTAAAACTTTCAGAACTTCAAGTATACCTGAACAATGCAAATTCAAGACTTCGAGAAAAAATTCTGGAAATCAGCGAACTCTGCGAGATAATAACCACCTATTCCGCCAAAGCACTAATGGGACGATTAAAAAATGTGATCCAAAATCAGGTAGATGTGGTAACTGATGAGGAACGCAAGCTAATATGTGTACTGTGGGTTCTTCATGACATGGGAAAAATCAAATTCTCGAAGAGAGCAGACGGATTGGCCATCGCAATACAGGAAATGATACTACACAACAAGAAAATTATTGCCTCGAAATTGTTCTCAGTCCTAGAGGAGCTAATAGAACACCTAAGCGAAGAAACAGTAACAGTTATTCAAGACCAATTTTAAAAAGTTCAGCCGTTTTGGAATTCACAGACGGATTCATATTCAATCCTCCCTCATATCTCCACCGCAGGAAGCTAATTTAAGGCCTTTAAAGAGCAATGATAAAGTACCCAATTAGAAGCTAAACCACAATGCTCTAAGTGAAGAGTAGTTGTAAGTTTTCTTGTAAGCCACATTTTCTGCAATTGGTGTACCAATTCGGCTTTTTTATTTATATTGTTTAAAAATTTTAGGTATGAGGGTTTGTTATGAAAAACTTGAGGTTTTCATTCTTTATTTAAAGCGCTTAAGCGTATGTGTCCAGCTGTCGTGATCGAGTAACGGATGCTGGGGCTCTAAAACCCCGAAGGAAGCTTATTTAGACTTCGGCTAATGTCTCCCGCTCCGGAAAAGAACCCAAAAGGGCCCTCCTTTCAGGGAAAGGAAGCATATAAAACCAGATCAGCTCACATAAGCTAAATACATACAATTTTAGTAGTTTTTAAGGTTATTTTTGGGGTTTATTTTAAAAGGTTTAATGCCATAACAGTTTTAATAATCGTTTAGTGGAGGCGTTATGTTTGGGTTACGAAACCATAATTTATGAAAAGAAAAATGGTGTAGGCAAAATTATCCTTAATAGGCCTGATAAGTTGAACGCCATGAATTTCCAGATGGTAGACGAATTGGTCGACGCACTAGATGGAATTGATATAGATGATGAGGTGAGAGCAGTCATAATTACAGGCGCTGGTCGCGCCTTCTGCTCCGGAGCTGAACTCACAGAGCTAGGAGCACGACCCAGCCCATTTGACTCCATAAATTTTATGCGTTCCTTCGTAGAGAGGCTGATAATTGCTGTTAGAAGCTTAGAAAAACCAGTAATAGCCGCCGTCAATGGTTATGCTCTGGGTATTGGGTGCGGCTTAGCTTTAGCCTGCGATATTAGAATTGCTTCCGAAAAAGCGGTGTTCAGTGAAAGATTTGTGAGAATAGGTATAATGCCCGGAGACGGAGACACCTATATGCTTCCACTCCTCGTGGGCTTGGGAAGAGCCAGCGAACTCCTGTTTACAGGTGATGATATTGAAGGTAGAGAGGCGGAGCGCATAGGACTGGTAAACAAGTGTGTACCAGAAGACAAACTGCAAGAGGAGGCAGAAGCCCTAGCACAAAGACTGGCACAAGGAGCCACAAGAGCAATAGCCGCAACAAAGAATGCACTAAACAGAAGAATAATACCCCAACTCAAAGAAGAACTAGAATATGTCGCCCTACAGCAAACACTACTATTCCAAACTGAAGACCATAACGAAGCGTTAAAAGCCATAAAAGAAAAAAGGAAACCCATATTTAAAGGAAAATAAATAGGAGATCAACATAACCCGCATTTATCCTGAGTGTTTGGCTACTCGGAAATTTTTCCTCTCCCAACCCTTTTTTAAAAATGGAAACCAAAAAAGCTCACCCATAAACTTCAAAAAGCATGATGCCATCAAAAAATTACAATTCATCTTGAGTCGAAAAAATAGGCACAGTTAATTGGGCGTCGCCTTTTGGGTATGCGTTTGTTTCGTGTCCTGCGTTCCCCGGATTGAAGCCCATTTTGAGTTATTCTACGAGGGCAAAAAAGCCGAAAAGGGCACACCAAGGGATGATGAAAGCCGAAAAACAAACAACACGCAGCAGGACACCAAATTAATTGTGCCGAAAAATACACCATAAATATTAAAAGTGGGAACTGCATAGAAACCTAAATCATAGAAGGAACCATATGGTTTAATCCAAGTAAGCTTCGCTGGATGAGGAAAAGATCCTATTTAAATGGAATAAACAATTAACTTCAAGAAAGATATACAGATAAGCCTGCTACCTGGAAATGCAAATTCTCCATAAGTGGGAAGTGGTGGTTCTGCCTTATTTCTGTCGAGTGTGCGGTAAACGCATAAAGGGCATCGGCAACGAGGCTAAGCACATACTAGAATGGGCCTCAGCATTCACTAGGGGGAAATCCCACTGGAGATACAAAAAACACTACGACTTCTTGGTGAGAAACCGGTGTCCATTTGAATACGAGGAAGTCAAAAAACTACTGGAAGCAAAGGATTCTCAAAAGTCAGCGGACAAAGATCCAAAAATAAACAAGAAAGGCTAAGTTTGTGTGGATATGGATTTTAACTAATTATAAAAACATAACAATTGAAAGAATAACTAGAGGATAGAAAAATGTTTTACTCAAATACTATTTAAATCCTCAGGAAGACAAACATGCTTTTGGAAAAGGAATCCCCAGTATCCTCCTAAAAGGGTTTTTCTCTTTTTTTATCCAGCTGAGCACGCCCAAAAATTCTTTTGGTTTTTAGGTAATAATTCTTTTACTGTTTCCAAATAAATAGGTTTGTATTAGACGTTTATAAAAGTTTATCTCAATGAGCTTAGAGAAACATTATACGATGAAAGAGGCCAGCGAAATTCTTGGAGTTAGCGTTAGGTGCCTCCAGATTTGGGATAAAGAGGGGAAGATAAGGTGCGTTAGGACGGTTGGAGGTAGGAGGAGGATACCTGAAAGCGAAATAAAGCGCATTCTCGGAATAAAGGAGATAGATGTAGGCAGGAAAACCGTAATATATGCTAGAGTTTCTTCTTACGATCAAAAGCAAAAAGGCGACTTGGAGAGGCAGAAAGAGAGTTTATTAGAATACGCCAAATCAAAAGGTTATGAGGTCGTCTCGGTTCTAGAGGACGTCGCCAGCGGGCCTAACGAGAATAGAAGATCTCTGAACAAGCTCTTCGACATGGTTGAGACACGGGAGATTGGAGTGATTGTAGTCAGATTTAAGGATAGGCTTACAAGGTTCGGCTTCAAATATTTAGAGCGTTATTTCGCCTCTCGTGGGGTTAGAATAGAGGTTGTCAACGGCGATGAACCTAAAGACGCTCATCAGGAGCTTGTAGAGGATCTAATAGCCTTAGTTTCAAGCCTTGCAGGAAAGCTCTACGGGACGAGAAGCCATAAGTACGAAAAGGTGGTTGAAGGTGTCAAACAGCTTATTGCTGAATGAGACACGTAGATTTAAACCTCAACCTAAAAGAGGAACAAGCAATAGCGCCTGATGAGCTTTTTTAAGGCCTACTCCAAAATGGCCAGGGCATATCTTTGATAAGGCCACACGCCTAGGCGTAACCTCTAGGAGGAAACTTCACGAAACTGTTTACAAGGAATTAAGAGTGAAGCGCCCATCTCATTACATCTATACGGCTATGACGCAGGCTCTAGCGATATTCAAGCCTTATAGGAGACTTGGAAGAGGAAGAGGAAGAAGGTTAGCCCGCCAAAAGCTGAAAACCTAAACCCCATTCTTCTAGATGATACGCACCATTCCTAGTTTAGCTGGGGAAGCCTGAAGCTGGCTACACATAAGGAGCATATAGTGTTGCCCTTTGAGGTTCATGAATATTCCAAGAAGTTCGCGGAGCGGCAGGTTAAGGGCTCAAGGCTTGTGAGAAGAGGTGACAATCTCTTCCTGCACGCGACCTTCAAAAAGGTGGTTGAAGAGAAAGCCTGAAGGCGTGTTTGGCATAGATGTCAACGAGAGGAGCGTGGACCTAGCTGTAGTTAAGCCTGATAAGGTTAGATTCGCCAAGATAGACGTAAGCGAAGCGAAATACACCAGGTACTTCAAGAAGAGGTGGAACATACAGAGCAAAAAGTCGGGGAAGACGGAGGCTGAGCTACTGGCGAAATATTCTGGGAGGGAGAAGAGGCGGGTAAGTGATATACTCCACAAAGCTTCAAGGATTATTAACTCAAATAATCGCCGAGGAGAACGTTAAGCCCGCAATGGAGAAGCTCACTAACATTAGGAAGAAAATACGATACGGCAGGAAAATGAATAGGAGGCTTCACGACATACCGTTTAGAAAGATTAAATCCCACATTTCATATGTCTGTGGAAAATGGTTTCAGCCCCAAGTTCATTAATTCCAAAAACACCCCCAAGACATACCCGATGTGTGGCGAGTTGAATAAGCCGAATGTGTATGTCTTCAAATGTAAGAGATGCGGCTTATAAGCGGACAGGCACCCAGCAGCCGCATGGAACACAGCCGCCAAACCCCCATGTGCCGCCCTTTACCGCTGGCGGCGGAAGCCTTCCATGAGCCTCTAATAATAGAGGTGAGAGGGAAGGGATGAAAATCTAGGAATCCCACAACGGTGTACTCTCTTCAGTACCGTTATTTGTTGCCAGCACTTTTACTTTTTATTTTAAGTTACTCATTCAGTTTTTTCACAGGTTATGGATTGTTTGAATACACTTCTTTTGGGATGAAATGGGGTAGCGACTGGTGATTCCAGTTTTTACCGGTACAACGGTGTTTATAGTGGCGCTCCTCTTTATTTCTTTACCCCTTGTAGTGATTGTCGTGTAGGCAGCCCCTTTTACTCGTCCTTTTAAAGATGTTAAGGGATTCGAAAAATTTGGGAAGGTACGTGAAGAAATCAAATCCTTTATATTTCAAGGGTTAAACTAGGAAAAGTTAATTGTCGTTGCTTTCACACTGAGCAGCATATTGGCATACCTTTTTGCCTCGTTTTGGTTTACTGTCCAGTTTGGAATGCTAATACCCCCTATTTTTCAAGTTTATTATTGTATCTTTTTCTAATCAATTTACTAGCTTTCTGTATTTTGGATCTAGGATTGAACGCGTATTGAAAATATGTAGAAATGGTTCAAACGTAGTCAAAATTCAAAAAAGCATGTACCCGCCCCCTCGTTCCCGTCACTACTTTTTTGATTGGTTGTATTCTATCCAGCTCCAAATTCCTTGTAAGTGTATTCTGCACATAGGCTTGGACGAAATTGGTTTTGTCTTTTTAGCCTTTTTTCGTCTTTAGAGGTCGTATCTGCAACGGAAAACAATACTCTTTCACTACATTACGGGTGATACGCGTTGGGAACATCAATTTTGTCCCAGGGCCCTGCACATATGCGGTGTTGCATAATTCCTTTTTTCATTTTATTCGTTTCTTTTGTTGAATTTTTTGCAATTTTACATTGTTAATTTGAAAAATTATTAAAGTATTATATAAATATACTAAAAAAAGTAAAATTATACAACACAGCATATGCACATACAAAAATTTATAAATATGGTGGGTATTAATTATAAAGTGGGAAAATTCCCACTTTTGGGAAAAAAGGAGACAAAACATGGGACGAGAAGGCAATTCACTGGAAATTACGGCTCAGAAACTAGTGGAGGAGGGGTTCAAAGCCTACAACAATTCTGAGATGGAAAAAGCAGTCAGCCTGCTAAATGAAGCCATCCCCCTTCTAAAACTAGTAAATAAAACAGAGTTGGTTCAAAACCTACTAACTGAAATAGGACATATACATTACCGAATCGGCGACTATCAAGCTGTGCTAAGAGACCTACAGGAAAAACTGGAAATAGTTAGCGAATCGGGCAACCGAAAGGAAGAGTTGGAAACACTCCTAGGCATAGGGTACATGCACCTCTTGCTGCGTAACTACTTATCTGTAATAAAAACCTTCAAAAGAGCTCTTAGTCTAGCCCGCGAAACAGGCAACCAAAAGGACGAGGAGATTATAATCAGAGGGATAGCAAATGCATATAGTAATCTCGGAATGTACCACTCTGCGCTTAGATGCTACCAAGAAATTGTGAGAATCAACCGAGACTTGGGAAGAAGGGAAGAAGAGGGCGAAGGATATCTACAAGCTGCAAAAATGTATGTGAAGCTCGAAAAATATTCAGCCGCCCTAATAGGTTTTAGTGAAGCACTCAAAATTATGGAAGAGACGGGAAACCGCAAGAATCTAGCAGTAGCTCTCCAAGGAATGGGAAACATGTACTACCAGTTCCAAGAATATGAAAACGCACTAACATGCTATGAGGAAACACTAAATCTCCACCAAGAAGCTGGAAGCCCCACACAACAATATGAAATCCTCAAAAAAATTGGAGAAACATACGCAAAACTGAAAAACTACATGAACGCAATCAAATACCTGGAAGACGCACTAGACATTACAAAAAAGACCAAAAACCACGAAAATGAAGAAACCATAAAAGATACCATCAAGAAACTACAAAAAGAATCAAAAATACATACAATGAACCACTTGTACGTCCAACACAACAGTACAAAAAACTAAAAAGTCAAAATGGTTCAACCCACCAACTGCAAAATTTTTGCCCAATCAATGGGAAGCGCACACAAAGATTTAATTTTCTCTCTGATTTCAATCTTGAGACAATCATGGTCTGACATCTGAAAAAAGAGGCAGATACTCTCGCTATAAAAAAGGAAGAGAAGGGAGGAATTTGTGGCAACCGCAAACTTCACTATTTCTTGACTAGTTCTTTTCGTCTCTGCATTAGTAGGTCAATTATCTTTTGTCTGTCCTTGGGATAGTACTTGTAGGCAAGGGACCAGAATAAGAACGATAAAGTCCAAGGAATAGTTACGAATAGCACCATGGAATATGTCAGAGCTTGACCTGACAGGGTCATCCAGCACAGAAGCTCCACTACTGGTGTGCCCCAAATCAGCCATAAACCTATATTGGGGCTAACCCAGCCCATAACAAACCCGGCGACTCCACCATTTATTATGTTATCAGCGAAGAAGCCCACAAGAACCGCGGCGAAGGCCCCGAATCCCTGCTCGAAAATCTGTTCCAGAGACCAGGCAGTACTCCTAACCTCTGGCTTATTAACAGAAGCAACAATAGGATAAACAGCGCCACTGCCAGGCCAGTTAATCAGAGCCGCCGTAACAAACGCGACAAGCATGAACATCATGAAGTCCTGCACCAAGAACAAGAGAATCCAAGACATAGGAATACCGACAAAAACTGAAATCTGCGCAACAATAACTCTACCTCTATTGGGAGTTCTCGCCTCCATTTTATCTCCCAGAAAACCGCCTATGAGACTGCCTACAGCTGCACCCAGCACAATCATTGCAAAAACCATGGTAGCCTGCTCTGGAGCAAGGTAACGTACACTCTCCAACCAGTGTATAAGCCAAACCTGATACACTATCCACGGGAAGTACCCTGTCAGCCCCTGTGCAATGATGACCCACATAGTTGGTATCCTGAACACATCTCCAACTGCTTTTCGGTCTATTTTGTATTTTTCCACGTTTTCCTTGGTGATTACGTCCATTAGCTCCTTCTCCGACGCTCCCCGTATAGGCTCCTTCAGGAATGCGGCCACAAGACCTGCCACCACATAGCACACTATGGCCAGCAGCTGAAAACCAGACCTCCATGCACCCAGATATACTGTCTGTTTCAGTACGTAGTCCCATAATAGTAGGGATTTGAGCCAGTCCAAAAATCCAGGCACATACTGCAGTATGAGTAGTTGGGTTAGGTTGGATTCAATTCCGAATGTTAGGCTGGGAGCGTCAAGCATCCCCAGAACCGGCACCGTTACTACTATTCCCAGCATACCCATGAGCCAGAATATGCCGAACATTCTGCCTCGAACTTCTGGTTTGTACATGTCTACTATTATTGAGAATGCTGTGGGTACAATGGCTGCTAGTCCTATTCCTACGAGGATTCTGAAGTATAGTAGCTGTTCAAAGCTTGCCGAAAAGGATATGAGAAGTGTTGCGGTGGCCCATATTAGTATTCCTGCTACTAGCGTTTTTTTGCGTGAGAACCTGTCTGATAGATATCCCCAAATGGGTAGGGCGGCTGTTTGAACCAGTGAGCTAACTGTGTTCACGAAACCCAGCGAGGTCCGTGCTACTCTAAATTCTCTTCCTATGGAGGTTAGGTAGGTTGGAAGTGCCTGTGTGTCCGCGTTGTTGACAAAGAAGGATAATCCTAGTGTTCCCATCGTCCTCTTGCTTTCGCCCGTTTTTTCTCTAGAGCTTCCGGTAGTTTCTTCCTTACTTTTTGCCATAGTTTTGACTTCCTCAACAGTGAGTAAATTTGAAGTTCTCGGTGTCCAATCTTGCTTTTATTTTTTTGGTTTAATTTCTGTGGTTACTTTTAGCACAATTCAGTTTTGCATCTGAAATATTTCTTTAAATCAGGCTCCTTTTCCAAATTTAGAATATGCAAAGGGGGGAGCAAACAGCCAAATAAACACGTACATGTGTAAACAGTGCCTCTTAGAGTGTTGAACGTGTTGGTGAATGTGTTCCGTGGTTTCCTCCTTGTAAAGGCTCCCGTTTTTCTACATAAATGTGTTGAAAAGGGGAGATAGCTTGTTTCCCATCCTTGTCAAAAATAAAATATCCCAAAAAACTGAGGACTATTAAAAATATGTTCATATCATTACTAGTTGCTGCTGAATAATTGCTAGACTTTTTTCGGAATGAGTTGAGGAATTTTTGATAATATATAAATAGTAGTTTTGTTTGGTTGTCCCTAAATTATAAGGGATGGAATTACGCATGGTAAAGGAAATGACTGAAGCAAATCTTCGTAGCGCGTATGGTGGCGAGAGCCAAGCCCATATGCGGTATATGATCTTTGCAGAAAGGGCGAAAGCAAATAACTTTCCAAATGTTGGGAGGCTGTTTACAGCTATAGCTTTTGCTGAGCAAGTTCACGCAACCAATCATTATAGGAATATTGTGAGTAAAGGACATGCTCTCGTGGCTTCTGGTGGTGTTTTTGGCAGCAAGAATACTTCAGAGGATCTCCAAGCGGGCATAGACGGAGAGACTTTCGAAATAGTGGAGATGTATCCTGCCTATTTGGAAGTAGCTAAATTACAAAAGGAAAAGGGCGCGGAGACCAGTTTCAGATATGCTTTGGAAGCCGAGAAAATCCACAAGAGCATGTTTGAGAACGCAAAAAAAATCGTAGACCAGGGTAAAGATATCAAACTGGGCCCAATCCAAATATGCACGGTGTGCGGTCACACAGTTGAAGGCGAAGCCCCAGAAAAATGCCCCATATGTAATGCACCTAAAAACAAATTCAAAACATTTGCGTAAAGGTTTGGACGCTGTTTTAGACAAGCTTCAAATTCCAAAACCATTTTTATTTTTTTGGGGAACAGCAATTCTTCAAACAGAATAATAAAATCGCGCTAACGAAAGGGGGACAAGCTTTTCAAAACCAATATATTGAAGTAGTACCAGTAAATAATTCAGCGTTTTAAGGGATGCTTTGGTTTTGCTCAGATAAGGTGTCATCACTATGATTAAACATATTTTTATTATTGACATTAATGGCACGCCTATCTATGCGCGCTGTGTAGGTCATGATGCATGCCAGTTGGAGAAGCTTGACAGCTTGTCTGTTAGTGGTTTACTAACTGCGCTAAACAACCTTGCAAGGGAAGTTGGTGGGGAAGATTTGCAAGCCATACATATGGAGAGGGGAAAATTTCTGTTAGTGACTAGAAACAATTTTTTCGTTGCTTTTCAAATCGAGTCCCATGACGAGTTGAAAAAGTATCAAAAGTACATTGATGGACTCACAAATTTTGTGCAGTCAATCTATCCTAAATCCAACCCTTCGAACAAAGAGGATGCGTTAAAAATTGTTTCCGAGATTGAAAACTTTCTGGAAAAAAGCGGCCTCCTAGGTAGACAGCGAGATTTGCTCGGAAAATTCAAGTCTAAAATTTTTAAAAACTGAATAAAAATTTTGGGAAGGAAATTATGAAAAACCTACCAAAAAAGAAAATTAGCATCGGGTATAATTGCTCCACACGAAAGAATTTTGGGCTGTCTACAAGTTTAATTTGGTTCCAAGGGTGAGCAAGTTAAAGTTTTAGTATCTTTTTTGCATTTTTTCCCAAGATGTTTATCTTGTCCTCTGTGCTCATGTCCAGATTTAATATGTTGCCTAGGTTTAGAAGCATACCCACCTTGCGGTCGCAGTAGGTGAGAACCACAGGGTAATCACTTCCAAACAATATTTTTTCAGAACCCACCCTGTCTACTGCTCTCCTCACCAGTTCGGGGTCTACCGCAGAGGTATCGGTATATATGTTATCGTACTGTTCAACTACTTGCATCATCTCCTCAAACCATATTCCCGGGTTCTCTGCACTATAACTGCCAAGATGCGCCCCCACTATATTTAGACGGGGATACCTCTCAGCAACACTAGCCAGGTGGGTTGGTTTCGCATCCTCACAGAAGTCAGGATACTCCCACAATCCTGGATCGCATCCCGTGTGTGTTAGGATGACTAGGTTCTCTTTCTGGGCGTATTCGTACACGGGGTTTAGACGCTCATCACAGGGGTTACAGAACTGGAAGGTGGGAATAAGCTTTATCCCCTTAAATCCATATTTTTTCATTTTTTTCATTTTTTCTCTAATCTCATTATCTGGCCTTTTTGGATTAATGGAGCCGAAACCAATTATTCTTTTAGGATCCTTTTCAACATACTTGTATATGTCATCCTCGGACCGGTTAACCCTATCAAACCAAGACATTATTTCGATAAGAATGCTTCCAAAAGTTCCGCCTCCCAAGTTTCGGATGTATCTCACTGGTCTATAGAATAGGTCTTGGTTTGCGGCAACATCGTTTTTGTCCACATCGAAGGCTAATAAAGCCACTTTGTCAACTCCAGCCTCGTCCATTCTGGCCAGTAGCTCTCCCTCCACGGAATTAAAACCCGGAGGAGCAGGATCCATAAGTGTATCGGGAGGATGAACATGGATGTCTATTACCTCAACCTCTTTACCCTCTAGAAATATCATAAACCTCAATCCTACCAGATTTATTCTGAAATACGCAGGGTATATTTGTTATTAAGGACTATATTAACTGGCAACATTTAAACCTTAGCAAAATTATCCATCGGTGATGCAGATTTATTCGGCTCCATCTCCCTAATAAGGCTCCAAATCGTGAAAGAAGCCCTATAAACACCCCTTTTTTGAGGCGAAACCGAACGATTCTACATCACCATTATCCATCTTTAAAAAAGGGGTTTTCCAAAAAGGAAACTAATTCGCAACTGATTTGCCTACCTTTCAAAGGCATATCCTCAAAAAAATTAACAATTAATTTCATCTTGATATGCATCCACCGCAAGCATAGTCTCTGGAAATTTTTGGTAAGGATGTATAAAGGGGTTTTTTCACAGAAAAATTTTCAAAAACCTAATAATATGCCTTTTTTATTATTCGGGGCTTTTGGGCTAAGTGTTTGGCTTTTTGGCAAGTCCCCCTGTTATTTATCTATTTAACTACTTCAGTGCACTTATTTTGAGACTGGTGCAAAGTGCGTGTTATTTTCACCGTTGTTTTCTCCTTTCTTTATCCATATATCATAGATTTGGGAAATGAACTTGAGAAGTTCTTCTCCTGGGTGGATGATTATTTCGCCGTAGCGCTTAGCTTGGGGGTGATTTGGATCCAACTTTGCGATGTACTTTTCGTAATTCAATTTTGTGAAACCATTTTTAGTCAGAGATTCGGGTGTTAATTCAATTTCTCCGCCTTTTGAGGGCTGGAAAGAGTTAATCGGACATCCACCATCCCTCTTTGAAGTGGCGGATAAAACTCTTCCCTCTTCACAGGTGTAATGATAGTTTAACGGGACTCTCCCAAAGACATTCACATCATATAGTATGGATACTCCTACTAGCTTTTCGCAGCGTCTGCAAGGTCTCTCAAACAGTTTAACTGGTTTTAAGTCTTGAAAAGTTCTATCCACTTCTGGTTTCCTCGCTACCCCATACATTCCACATTTCTCCCAGAATTTACATGCATAAACTTCCCTTAAAGATAGATAGATGTAATTTAATATATAAATATATTGCAAATTGTTATAAAAAAATTTAATGAAAATTAGAAGCACAAAACTCTTGAGGGAGGGAAACCTTTTACCAGTTAAAAAATTCTCGAAAAAACTGCAAGGAAATAATCTGGCTTCAAACTGTCTTCAAGAAAATAATGTTTAACCCCCAAAGCGATGTACTTCCTGTTAAAGAAAACTAGTGATTGCCGGTCACACAACAATTCTGCCAAATTTTTGGTAATGTTAAATTTATTCTGTTTCCGTTTATTTCTCTCGCCTTTTTCTTTTAATTTTGACAAAATCGCCCTTTTTGCCACTTTTGAGGGGTGTTAAAACTATAGACTTTCCATTTAATTTTTTTCCTTTTCGCTTCCAGAAAGTATGGTTTTTTCCGCCTTTTTTGGGGAAAGAAGCCTTAAATAACCCCGGTCAAGGATAGGTTTAGGAAAAAATTAATGAGAAACTCTATATTTAGAGTAAAGTTTGTTAAAATTGACTCCAACAGTTAACGTTAAAGAAAAACCATTAAATCTATCATTCTTCAAAAACAACCATACATATACATGTGTCGTGCAGCCGATTCCGGCCCAGCTCGGAATGCCGGGTTGAAGTTCGAAAAAGCTCAAAGAGGGCAGAGCCACAATTGGGGACATCCCACCGAAAGCAAGAGAGATGTGCCTGCTTCAACCGTTCCCCGGGAGAAAGCCTCACCATGGAACTTGAGGGAGGAAGACCCAAAGTTACGCAAGGTTAAAACTGGGTCAGAATGAGTAAACAAAATTGTAATTTATTCCACTCTCCGCATCCTTGGTTTATTTTTTTATTTTTGGTAGTATTTGTAGGTCTATACGAAGAATGTCAGACCTTTACCGGATAATTTTCTGGGAGCCTCTCAATCTCAGCAAGAGACATTAGCATAAATTGGGAAAGAGAAAAAAAATATCAAAAATTCATGAGTGGCGGAAAGTAGGATTTATAGTATTTTTAATTATTTTGTGTGCAAAATTGGAGAATGGTGAAAGCTTGATTTGTGGGGGATAAAACAAAACTAAATTTAATTGACCATTCGGAAAGATTTAAAATAATATGATTTGTATTACAAGTATGACAAATATGAATAGTGTGATTGGTGTGAATTGTGGCGAAGATAGGTAAAGATAAGTTCATTTTCGGAACCGTAAAAGTGGGCGAACGAGGACAAATAGTGATACCCAAAGAAGCTCGCGAAATGTTCAAAATCAATCCCGGAGACACCCTCATAGTAATGGGGGATCTAAATAAGGGAATCGCCATAGCCAAAGTTGAGGGGCTCAAAGGATTCGCAATGAAAATACTTGCCGCCCCAGAAGAAGCACCACTAGAGCCCTTCGAACTACCTAAAGAAAAGAAAGAAAAGGATGACAAAAAAAGGAGTAAATCTTGATGGATTCAAATAAGCTGCACTTTAAAATGATGACATTCAGCTTCAAACTGCGTGACTTCTTTTCTCCCCGCAGGAATATTCTAAAAGAGGTGGGTATAAAACTGGGAGACCATGTGCTTGATTATGGATGTGGCCCCGGAAGTTACATACTTCCCACAGCTGAGTTAGTGGGCAAATCTGGAAAAATTTATGCCCTGGATATGAATCCACTAGCCGCCCAAGCAGTCCAGAAAATCTCTTCAAAAAAAGGATTGACAAATGTTGAAACTATCACTTCAGACTGCAAAACCGGTTTACCAAGCGAGAGCATCGATGTGGTTCTACTATATGACACCTTTCATGCATTAAGTGATCCAAACAGTGTGTTGAAAGAGTTATACAGGGTACTGAAACCGGGCGGAATACTATCCTTAAGCGACCACCACATGAACGAAGAGGAAATAATTTCTAAGATAACCAGCTCCGGGTTATTCAAACTTTCAAAAAAGGGAGAAAAAGTATACAATTTTCAAAAAAAATTGAGTGAGAAAAAGGAATGATAGTTTTGGGCAAAAAGGCTGTTTTAAAACCTCAAAAAGGGGAAGCCCTAAAGAAGAGGAGTCAGAAGCCAAACTATGGATACGTTGCCCTCAAACCCTTCCTAAGAGTTACAATTGTGGGTGTGATGGGGTTACTTTTGGCTTTGGCAGGTTTTCTCATTGATTCGCCTTTGAGCTGGATTTTACTGCTTATCGGCATACCTGTGGCTTTTGTGGGATTATATTTTGGTTCTTCCTATATACCGATGCATTATTTGCTACTCAGACCTCGATACACTTCTAATATGTGGAAACAGGTTGCGGAAAAAGAGGGTGTTAAGTATGAGGAGCATCTTCTGGATGTTGGGTGCGGTACAGGTTCGGTTGCCATCAGTTGGGCTAAGATTTTGGATAAAGGAAAAGTGGTAGGCATCGACATTTACGGCGGAATGAGCGGGAATTCCCCTGACCAGGCCTACAAAAACGCTGAAATAGAGAGTGTTATCGATAGGATAGAATTCAAATATGGGAACATTTTGGAGATTCCCTACCCAGATAACACCTTTAACACAGTAACCGCAGGCTCCGTACTGCATGAATTACATGGCGATGAAGATAAAATTAAAGCCCTAAAGGAAATAAGGCGGGTTTTAAAGCCCGGTAGAAAATTCATAACCATTGAACTTCTAAGAGACACTAAAATGCTTTTTGCTATGCTATTCTTCGCATTCGTCTGGAAGCCTAAACAGTACTGGGCCAACCTTCTAGAAAAGACGGGTTTTAAAAATGTGAAAATTGAAGAAGGTAAGCGGTATATAAATTACGCCATATATGTTGCCCAGAAGTGAGAAAGGAATATTTTTCCTTCATTTTCCTTTGAATACTGGTTTTCTTTTTTCTAGGAAAGCTAGGGCTGCTTCTCTGTGGTCTTCGGATGCATATAACTTGGCTTGGTAGCGAATCTCCCGTTTTAACATTTCACTGAAAAATTCACCGTATCCCTCATGTATCAGTCTCTTGGCCATACCTATGGCGAGGGGCGGGTTTTCAGCTAGTTTTTTTGCCAGCGCCTTTGCGGTGGACATTAGTTCCTCGTGGGGGACAACTTTGTTTACCAGTCCTATGCGCTCCGCCTCCTTGGCGTCGATTCTGTCTCCTGTGAATATTAGTTCTTTTGCTTTGTGTATTCCAACTATTCTGGGTAGTATGAAGCAGCCGTTCATGTCTGGGAGGACTCCCATTTTTACAAAGAATTCCCCGAAGCTTGCCTTCTCTGAAGCTATTACAATGTCGCAGTTTATGCAGAGGTTCATCCCGAACCCTACGGCGACCCCGTTCACGGCGGCGATTATCGGTTTCTCCACGTTAATCAAATCGTAGGGGGAGATTAGCAAATCCATTAGTTCCTCGTTTTCCACCATTTTTTTGAAAGACTCTAGAGCTACACCCTCAGCGAAGCTTTTAACATCGGCCCCGGAGCAGAAACCCCTACCTGCGCCGGTAATTATTATGGCCCTAACATTCTCATCTTCTTTGGCTTTCTTTAAAGCTAGTTTAAGGTCTTGATTCATTTGGGTGTTAAAGGCGTTCAAAACCTCTGGGCGATTCAAGGTTATCGTGGCTACGCCTTCTTCCACCTCGTAGAGAATAGTTTCAAAAGTTTGCTTCATGGCTCACACCTTTTCCTTACTTCTCACAAAATGGGCTTACAACTGTATAAATCAAAGCAATCATACTAAAACTCTGTTTTTTAACTTTTGCATTTTTATGAACTTGTTTAAAAAAGTCTTTTTCGCG
>JAHQXB010000109.1 GCA_029856435.1 Candidatus Jordarchaeia archaeon | reverse complement strand
CCCGTTTACACCCGTTGGAAAAGCCAATCAGAACACCTGAAACAACAATTTTTTAACAAGTTCTGAATAGAGACCTTGTTGTAAGTATGTGGTTTGTTGACATGGTATGTGTGCAGGGTTAGCTGGTCTTACTTCCCTTTTTTTGGGCTTATTTGGAAAGAAGCCATGTAAAGTCTCCTTTTTTTGAGAGGATCAAACGATTGCGCATAGAAGAGAAGCTACATACTTAAGACGAGGTTCCTTCCGGATACCAAAAAAACTATAAATATTTGATAACGATTATTTTTTGGTTTTGCAATTGAATCAATCAACTTCAATTAAAATTCGAGGAATATACTCAACAGCACTAACAAAGATAATGTTAGACAACGGATTTAAAATTACTCAAGCAGCGCCCATACAGATTGAGAGATTTAATTTAGAAAAAAACTTTGAGCAACCAGATATTGAAATAGTTGATTTTGAAAATAGACAAGGAATAATAATCAGTGGAGAAGTAAGTAAAGCACAAAAAATCGAAGAAATTTTAAGAACAGAACTCGAAGACGCAATATTTAGAAAGCCACCAATCAAACTAAACTCTTTGTATAAGGGCAAAGTAGTAAAAATCGATGACGGTAAAGCATTTGTCGATATCGGTGATTGTTTCGCCATTCTCTTAAATGAGCCAGTAAAAGAAGGGGAAGAATATGTTATTGAAATTGTAAAAACAGGAACACAACACCCCATAGCAACCACAAATATTTCGATTGTCGGAAAGTACGTTATACTAATAGAACAAGAGGGCGTTAAAATTAGTAAAAAAATCAGACATCAAGAAAATATAGAGGCGCTGTATTCGTTAGGAGAAAAAATAAAGCCAGATAAATGGGGTATAATTTTTAGAACCGAAGCAGCAAATCAAAATCCTAGTACTATAATTCAAGAAGTATCCGAATTGAGCAAAAAGGCAAAAACTTTAATGAAAAGAAAAGAAGAAGCCAAAAGCCCGGCGCTCCTATTAGAAGGTACAGAAAACATATTTATTGAATTTACCAGTGAAGATAAAAGAAGGCTAGACAATATAAGAAAAGAAGTTGTAAAAACTATTAACCAACATCACTACTATAAATCAATAGGACGAGAATACGCTTTATTAGTCGATTTTACAGAAGAAATTTTAACAAAACACCCTGAAATGGAAGAAGAGGTTTTAGAAACTTTCAACAAAATATACATCAGAGACTTTCCCAAAAATGGCGACCAAATACTAATAGAGCATACAAAAATTAATGGTTATCAATTCACACTTTCTGGAATCCTAACCAACATTGATCTCTACAAAAAACAATTAATTTTAAGAAGGCACTTCCAAGGCGGCGGATATTTTGACGGATTAAACGTGCCTAAACGAACTGGTGACTATGGAATAACAGAAATTACACTAGGAACTTGGAATCTAAAAACAGAATATTATTCCAAAGGTAGAGAATTTAAAGGCGCATACTATAACATAAATACACCAATAGAGTTCTATCCACCAAATAGACTAAGATACGTAGACCTAGCCGTAGACGTAGTAAAGTGGCCTAATGGTGAAATAAAAATAATAGACAAAGAAGAACTTAACGAAGCTTATAAAAACAGGATAATATCAGAATCCCTGAAGATCAAGGCAGAACAAAAAGCCCAAGAAATTTTCGACAAATTAAAAAGGGAAAATATGGTTAGGAAAAGCACAACATAAAAAAGAATATGATTAGGGAAAACTTAAATCTAAATTAGAAAGTATTCAATTATAAAAGCATCATCACCGGTATCAAAACTGCGGGGATGTCCGAGCTGGTCAAAGCCTGACAGGTGGCCAGAGGAGGCAGACAGGAATTAAATCCCTGGCTAACGCTCAGGACCTGCTGGCGTAGAGGCTCCCACTTCCGGAAGCCGCGAAAGCCTGCGCGAGTTCGAATAGAGACATTACCACGATGCCTCTCGAGTATCTCGCTCCCCGCACCATTAAATATTTTCTAATTTTGATCTAAACTAGTAAGCCCTTATAATTATTAGAAAAACTAATACAAGGTAATAGATTTCGTAATATTTATAAGTTTAAGGGCTAAATGTTAACCCAGCTTTTCCAATCCAAGTTTTTGGGGTTGAAAAATTTGAAAAAAGTCACCATTGTAATATCCAGCGGACCCTATACCCATGAAAGATCATATACTGCCTTAAGATTAGCGCTCACCTCTCTAATTGAAGGAATTGAAGTTAATTTATTTTTAGTTGAAGACGGAGTACTTGTAGCACATAAAGGACAAGAACCCAAAGAATATGCAAACGCATTAGAGTGGTTAAAGAAGGCCATAAACGAAGGTGCAAAAGTACGCGTCTGCGGAATATGCATCAAAGGGAGGGGAATAAAGCCAGAGGACCTAATAGAGGGAGCAGAAGTAACAACAATGGAAGGACTAACCGACTGGATAAAAGAAAGCGACCAAACAATATGGATCTAAAAGGGATTCGAAATGAAGGCAAATCACCATCTAGATGTAAAGCAAAAAGCATGTCCCATTCCAGTAATTTTAATGAGAGATAAACTCAAGGAGATGAATGAAGGAGAAGTACTAGAGATTATCACTGATTTTCCATCATCCAAGAACAATATAGAAAGAGCTGCAAGTAGAGCGGGACACAAGGTTTTAGAAATAATAGAGGATAATGGTACCTTCAAGATATACATTAAAAAAAGTCAAAAATGAGTCATATCGTTTTTACGGCGCTCCAAAATTTTTCCAGTATCTCCGGGTACTCCGGTTTCTTTAGCCTAACAAGGTATAATTCGCGCCAATTTCTGGCGTTTTTTATTTCAACTATATTCAACAGCCCTGCTGCTCTGGCCTTCTCAGCAGCTATCGAAGAAATTATGCTAATTCCTATGCCTTCAGAAACGGCGGTAATTACAGATCCTGTGCTACCTAATTCCAGCACAATATTTAATTTATTAGGATCAATGTGCTGCTCGGTGAATATTTTATTTATTTCATTTCTTGTGCCAGAAGAAGGTTCTCTGGACACAAAGGGATAATTCAAAACCTCTGAAAGTTCGAGGCTCTTTTTACCAGATAATTCATGGTTAACTGGGGTTATGACTACCAAACGTTCTTTAGCGATTACCTTGGTTTCAAAAAAATTTTGATTATTAAACAAACTACCAGTTGCAGCGAAATCAACTCGACCCTCAACTAATTTTTTAAGGCTCACACCCGTGTCTCCAATTTCAACTTCAATGTCCACTTCGGGGTATGCTTTTTTGAAGCTCCCCACAAGGACAGGTAAGATATGTTCACCAGGAATGGTACTAGCGGCAATCTTTATTGTACCCTTTAATCTTTTTGTAGAATTGGTGATTTCCCTTTTTGTGGCGTCTATTAAATCAAAAATTTGTCGAGCTCTTTTATTTAGAATTTTGCCTTCATTAGTAAGAGTAACCCCATCTCTAGATCTCACGAAGAGTTTTACTCCAAAATATTCTTCAAGTGAAGCAATGTGATTACTTACTGTTGCTTGTGTCACCTTTAGTTTTCTTGCCGCCTCAAGGAAACTACCGGCAGAAACGACTTCCAAAAAGGTTTTTAAAAAATCAATACGCAATTGACCTCTCCTCTGTTAAAGCTAAACTCTTTTTGATTGAGTATTAAAACATTTTTCACTGTAACTTGTGTTCGAATAACTTTAAGGTTAAAATGAAACTGCCCATTCAAAAGGATAGAAATAAATAGTACCTAGGTCAAATCAGCAATGTCGATTCCACACTCAGCTATTCTTCCCAGCATGTCTACTATAGTATTTAGAGGGGTTGCTAAAACTGCTGCTTGATTTAATATTTCTTCATAAGCCTCAGTTAAAGCCTTTTCTAGTTCAGGTTTTTTGTCTATGGTCTTAGCCGCCAAGTTTACATCTTTTCTTAATAACGCCTCGATGGCATTTGAGTGAATCTCTTGTGTTATTTTGCTTAATTCTAAAATTTTTTGAAGTACAGTCTGAGGTATAGGCGTTTTTTGGAGCAGCGGAATCTGTTTTGCTATTTTTACAGCATGATCTGCTAAAGTTTCAATGCTCTTTACCACCGCGCGATAGTCTAGGCATTCTATTGCAGTTACTCCCATTTTTTCAGCTAATCGAGGATCCTGTATTGCTGCCCTCAGTTGCCGAACTATTAAGAAATAAAGCCTATTAACCTCTTCGTCACGGTTAATAACATTTTTAGCTAGTCTATCATCAAGCTCCTTAAGTGCGGTAATAACCTCTTCTTGCATTTTTGCAGCAATCAAATAGGTTCTTTTCATCGTTCGCCTCAATGGAACCGCAGATGGAGACAGCAAGCACTGTAGAGTAATCTCCCGAGCATCCTCTTCAACTATTTCCACACCAATTAGTTGTTGCAAAGATTTTTTAACTTCTTCTCGTTGGTAAGGATTTATCCTAGGACCCTTCGATTTTAAACGAATAATATCATATCCATAAAGATATTTTGCAGTAATATCGCGAGTAAAACCTTCGCCCATTTCGATTTCAGCAACTCTCAAATGTTCCCTTTCGGAATATTTAGGATCTATTAGAAGGGCGCCATCTCCACGCTCTGTTATAGCAACTAAATCTCCTCTCTTTAGTCCAAGTCGTTTTATCCATTCCTTGGGGAGACTTATAAAAAAGTGCTACCTCCCGTTTTTTGTAATTTTCGAATTTCCATTTTTCCAGTACTCCCTTTTTGTTAAATAATATCGATTTAGGTTATTACCTCAGAGTCCATAACAAATTTTTTAGCTCTTTTAAGCCGTAGCAAATAAGTTCTTTAGACATATATATAGTTTTGGGTAACTTTTAATATTATATTAATATTACATTTTTTATATACGAAGAAGGTGTAAAACCAAATTAAAGATAATATTCCAACAGACGGCATAAATAGTATACCATTAATTTGCTCTCTCACATTAACTATGAGACGTAAAAACATAGAGAATTTTTATTCACGAATATTCCGCAAAACGAACACCAACCCGCAAAAACAGACATTTTTTAGAATAATGCAATGAGAAATAAAAAAGATAATGTTTCAACGCAGAAAACCACAACATAGCTCCTATAAAAAACAGCTAAATTTACCAAAAGGCATATTTCCAGATAATCTTTCAGAAATAATAAAGGTAGTAATAGAAGTTGAACCAACTTGCAAGCTAAAGATAGAATAAAAAGAGCATTACAAATTATTCTCGAAGCAGGATATCAGGTAACTCCTGAAGCACTAAAAGCTTTTTCACATTATGAAAATCCAGAAGAGCTTGCAAAGAAATTAATTTTAAAAATTGAAGAAAACTCGGAAAACATAATTGTAATAGATAACAAGTACATCAACTTACTGGAAGAAAAGTTTGCGATAGGTGATGAAATAGAGAAAACCGAATCTCAAGAAAGTTATGAGCCAATCGCAGAAAAAACTAAAACAGAAGCAATAGCTACGAAAACCCAAGAAGTAAGCCCCAAGATGATAAAAAACGTGGAGTCTAATATAACAAACCAAGCATTATTAATACAAGGAAGCCCGAAAAGGTATTTAGCAAAAGATATTGATGCCAAATTTGAAGTAATATTCAATCCAACGGGAGTAATAAAAAGCAAAGGCACACTCGATGACTTCATAAACTACTTTATAGACAGATACAAGAGGATATACAATATAATAATAAAAAGAGGGGATATCGAAAACATATCCAAACTCTCAAAAATTCCTTCAAGCAAAGATAAACAAGTCCACATCATAGGAATGGTAACGTCCATACAAAAAACAAAGTCAGGAAACATTTTACTAGAGCTAGAAGACCTTGAAAGCACAATTAAAGCCATCATATATGAGAAAAATAGTGAATTATTAAAAAAAGCAGAGTACATCATGCTAGACCAAGTAATGTGCTTTAAAGGTTACTTGTCTAATGAGATATTCAACGTAAACGACTTCTCATGGCCCGATATACCACTCAAAAATGAACGTAATAAGGCTAGTGAACCAGTCTGCGCCGCATTTATTTCAGACACCCACTTTGGTAGTAAACACTTCCTAGCTGACTCATTTAAACGATTCGTACAATGGTTAAGAGGGGAAATAGGAGACGAAAAGAGTAGAGAACTCGCAGGACGCGTAAAATATCTATTAATCGCAGGGGATATAGTAGACGGCGTAGGCATTTATCCCACACAGGAAGAGGACCTACTAGTAACAAACATTTATGAACAGTATGAATTAGCAGCAAAATATTTAGAAGACATCCCAGAACACATAAAAACAATCGCTATTCCCGGAGGACATGACGCCACTAGAATAGCGCTACCCCAACCCGCAATACCCAAAGAATACGCAGAACCATTGTATGAAATAGGTATAGAAATGTTAGGAGATCCAGCCCAGATTCGGATTCACGACATTGAAGTTCTAATGTACCATGGCGAAAGCCTTAACGATGTAATGGCGTCGATCCCGATAGATAAAACAAAACCACACAGAGCAATGATGGAATTAATAAAAGGTAGACACCTAAGCCCAATATACGGAAACACAGCAATAGCCGCCGAAACACAAGACTGGCTAGTAATTGAAAGAGTACCAGACATACTACACTGCGGGCACATACACATTAATGACACTGGGAGCTACCGTGGGGTGATTCTGCTAAACTCTGGAACCTTCCAAGCACAAACGGTATACCAAAAATCAATGGGATTAGAACCAACTCCAGCCAAGCCAATAATCCTTGACCTAGAATCACACAAAATCACAGAATTAAATTTTCTCTAATCAGCGCTTGTCACTAAAAAAGAGTACAGATTTTGATATCTTATTTTGATGTCTTTTTAAGATATCAAAACTAATCTTGAAAGGGGGGCGGCATATAATTAACAACCTTTTTAATATGATAGTCATTTTCAAGTATGTCCTTTATCTGTTTAATCGGAACATTAATTTTGATTTTCTTAGTCATGCCATAACGCCCCTCACTCTTAAGCTTAGCAACTATTATTCCAAGCATATCCAATTCCGCAATAAGACCACTAACACGTCTCTCCCCCAATGTTTCTAAGTCAACCATCTTACAAAGATCCGAATATACGCTATAAACGCGGCCTGTAGTAATTTTTGAAGCTTGGTTCTTCTCCAACAAATAAATGCTATAAAGTACGAGTTTAGATTGAACTGGCAGAGTTGAAATCACCTCAGAAATCCGATCAGTTTCTAAAATATTCTGCGCCATCTTAACATGCTCCTCTGTAACCTTACTCGCTCCCATCCTCTCAGCTTGCTCACCCGCAACACGCAAGAGATCCAAAGCACGCCTTGCATCACCATGCTCCCTAGCTGCAAGAGCAGAACAAAGATTAATCACACCAGGCTCCTCTAAAACACCATCAAAAAAACTCATTTTTGCCCGCTCCCTAAGAATATCCTGGAGTTCCAATGCACCGTAAGGCGGAAAAACAAGTTCCTCCTCCCCCAAACTACTCAAAACACGAGGATCCAAGTTCTCCTTAAACTTAAGATTGTTAGAAATCCCAATAATGCTAACCCGAGCTTTTTTCAGAACAGAATTATTAATCCTAGTCAAATCGTAAAGCACAGCGTCACCGTCTTTATCCACTAATTTATCTACCTCATCCAAAACAATAATCATGAGCCCCTTTTTCGAATCCAGAGCCGAAATAAAACGATTATAAACCTCATCTGTAGGCAATCCAGTAAAAGGCACATCAACACCCAAAGTCTCACACAAATGAGCCAAAACGCGGTAATTCGTGTTAACAGTACTACAATTCAAATAAACATAGTTCGGTATAGAAACCCCCAACTCCGTACATTTCTCTGCCAAATGCTTCAAAACGTACTTAATTACTGCCGTCTTCCCTGTGCCAGTTTTCCCATAGACGAATATGTTTGATGGTGTTCCACTTTTTAGGGCGGTGGCTAAAATGAGCCCCACGCGGCTTATCTCCTTGTCGCGGTGGGGTAGGTTCTCGGGAATATATGTGGGGCGGAGAACCTCTCGGTCTTTAAATATCCTAGGGCCTGATAGATATTTTTCGAATATTACATCGAGGGGCTTTTCACTCAATTTTTGAACCTCTCATAGTTGATGGTAACCTCAAGCAAGGAACTAATCAAATAAGAAATCGCTTCCGCGCTAAATTTCTTATGATTCCAACCGGAATAGGGGAGTTGGTGGGCAAAAGTTCCATTTGAAATCAAGGTAATAAAGGTTACGTAGAAATATTTTGGTAGGAGTAAAAATATGTGAGTAATACTCTTGATACTAAGGATATCTATAATAGTTATCAAAAAGTAGGAATCAAAAAAAGATGTCAAAAAAAGATGTCAAGAGAATTTTAAGTAAAAATGTAGTCAAGCTGTGAAAGGGCCGCTAATTTATCCTTAACGTTTTCAGTTATTAGGCGATAACGGTACTGCTTGCGTGTGCCCGTTCTCTCAAGAATAGGTTCCTCACTATCCTCAAAAATCCTTGCAAGGTAGGTGGAAATGGTACTCAGAGGAAGTTCTTCTTTAAAGAGATTAGTATACTGTTCATGAACATCATTAGAAGTAAACCAGCCATGCTTAAAATACTTTAATAGGACAATCTCCACCTTCTCCTTCATAGAGAGACTATCCAAATTAATATAGGAACCAGACGCAGAGCTATTTTCAGGTACTACTGTTTCCCGCTCAGCCGACGAAAGCCTTCTAGATAAATCCTCAATCATGGAAGCCACAAGCTGAGGGGGAAGTTTACCTTCTAGCGTGAGCGTTATCTTACTATTGGTCTCAGGATCCGAGATTTCAAATTTGTATTTCCTTTTGGCCAAGCTTTCCACCTGAAATTAAGGTGAACTATTATTAGACTCACAAGTATATATAGTTTATCTATGAATAACATAAAATGTGAATACCCAAAAAAAGAAATAAAAAACCGAAAAAATAAGAATTTTGACTTTTTTACAATAAAAGACAAAAATAACGATTCAATTTGAAAAATAATAAATTATATTATCTTAAATAAGAAAATAAGTAATTTTTCCACAGATTTCTACATTAACAGATTCACAAAAACCCATCCAGCAAAAAGAAGAAAAAAGAATTTTTCAAGTAAATTTCCAGTGGAAACAAAGGGGTAAGAAATAAAAACCATATTAACAAGAAAAAATCGCCCTTTTTTCAAAAATAACCCGTAAATATGCCTCATTTTACTCCAAACATTAACAAATAGAGCGCCACATGTGAATAATAAAAATAAAGAGCCAGTAACCCCACGGTCAAGTTTTATTTTGGCGCGTCATAAGGAATAATTAAACGAAAAGGTATCACCAATAACAAGACCTACATGGATCCTTCTTTTTGTGAGCAAAGAATAGATGTCAAAGCCAGATATCAATATAAGATATCTTTAAAAGGAATCATGAACAAGCTAGCAGGTCATGAGAAAACTAGCTACACATGTTCTAAAAAATATCCTCGTCACATAAAATTTTAAAAAAGCATAAGTCCAAAAACGGGAAACAAAAGAAGAGGGATCAAGTATTAATTACATATACGTCTATGATATTCTACCAGGGAAAAAAAACGACCCCCTAAGGATTAAGTTCTACAAAGAATTATTTGGCTTCAGATACGCTTGGAAGACAAAAAACAACACGAAAGTAAAACATAAAGCCGGTTTGCTGGACTATGAAGGTTGCGAAGCAGCAGGTGACAGCGCAATAATAGTCCCCGAACAGTATGTTCCAGTATATAATTCCTTTTTCAGAAAGTACCAAAACATAATATCGTGCAGAGTCTTTGCAATACAAAGAGAGGTAGAGATATAAAAAATTGGTACACGTGTTCTAACAAAACACAGCCACATAAAAATTAAAGTTAATACGCCTACCCCTTCATTTCCACTGTAAGGGTTAACTACTTAAATAACTATTTATTTATAATAGTTAATTGTTAACTACTCCCCCATTTAGAGTTACTTTTTCATATATTTAAGCATATTTATCTAAGTTTTTGGACTAAAAACTCAAATAATTATTATAAAATTAATTCGAGCAATCTTAGACAAGGAATTCCAGTAGAAAGAGAGGGGTATGTTACCACAGAGTTCCCACCTTCAGAGTGCTTTTTTCTATTCAACAACTTTTTTTAGGTCCTGCAGATACAAAAATTAAGCATGAGTGACAATCTTAATGTTTCGTTCCCCGTTTTCACTTAAATTTCGGATATTCAAAATGAATGGTTTTTATCGCTTGGGCATAGATCCTTTACAATAAATTCCTAAGACTCACTTTTGACCCCCGTAAAGTACACACACTCAGTTCAAAATAACACCTTCAAAAATTTGGCTTGAAGTTCTGAGTAATTTCGAAAAGCAATATCCAAAGCACGTCTTTCCTAAATGCTATAAAGATCTTGTTTTTAATTGGATCCAACTATTTTCTAAAATTGTTAAGACTAGTACGTGCTGGTAAGATAGATCTAATTCTATTTCTTTCATACTTTTCTTATTTGGAGTAAGGCTGTTTGGGTGATTGCCTTTTCCGTGTGTTCTGCGGCGTTATTCTAGTTTTATAGCTAAGAATTGGGGCGCTTCGATGGAGGAGCGGCGTGAAGCTTCGTGGCCCCGCTAGGAGCACGTCCAAAATTCTTTTATTTCTGAGTATAGAGCTTCTCATTAATTTTTTTTCCTAAACCTATCCTTGACCGGGGTTATTTAAGGCTTCTTTCCCCAAAAAAGAAGGAAAAACCATACTTTCTGGAAGCGAAAAGGAAAAAATTAAATGGAAAGTCTATACCCAGCTGGCAATCAACACTGTGGTGGCGGTTAAAGCCACAAAAAAACACTTGGGATACAGGTTCCCTCCTAAGACATGTACCGCCCGGCTCAGCAGTCTATATGGACGCTGACTTGTGACGTTTGGGTGCAATTATGAGTGCGGTCAGAGGGAGGGGAATCACCCTCATTGTTTACTCCAAATTTTACGATGGGAGGCCTACAAGGGGCGCCGCGAGGTTCAAAAAATTTTGGCGGGGAGAAGTATGGGCGCCAGAAAGTTAGTGGAACGCCAGCTTGTAAAGTAAAATGGGTTTTTTGGGCTTTCCTTTTTGCTTTTAGTTGTTTTTCCAGTTTTGAAGGTAGTAATTTTTACAAATTTTTGGAGCGGAACAGGACTTTTTGAGATTAAAGTTACAAACTGACGCCTTGTAGGGGACAGGAAGGCCGGGGATGGAGGCACGCTGAACTACCTAAGGCCAGACGTATAAGAGGATAGGGCTATTGCTTTAAGTACATTGCCCATGGCATCAGCGTGTTTTCCACACAGATGGTTGCAGTTCCTTCTGCCAGGCCAGTGCAATTTCCTCAGAAAAGGGGTAGGGTGTATGATAGTGAACAGAGGCTCGAAGCCAGTGGGCACTTCGTTCGTCTATTCGGCTTAGGTGGCCATCACAGGCCAATCTGTCCAGGCTATTTACATCGGTAAAGGGGGGAATCGTCGGCGATAGCATGCCTCAAACAATCCCAGAAAAAAGGATACTTCAATTTTTTGGACTTGTTCCCTTTGCTAGCGGTGTGTTGTACAATTTTTATTTTTTAATTTCTTTATATATTTTGACGTATTTTTTTATAATTTTGCATTGTTAATTTGAAAAATTTTCAACAATTTAGGGAATAGATTTAAAAAAGTAAAATTATGTAAAGCATTCGCTAGAGAATATTTAAAAACTTTGGAAAATGGATTTTCGTTAATTTTACTTTGGCGCTTTTGCTGTTGGGCTTGTTTTTTGGCCTAAATTTGAGTTATTTTATGGTTTGTGGAGTTTGTTCGGTGCGTTTTAGGACCCTGTTTTGTGCCTATTTTGATACGTATATAGTCTCTAGGTATTACTCTCTTTATAAATAGTTTCGTTTTTTTGGGTTTCTATCAGGGTGGGCTCTATGTATACACTTTTGTAAACATTTTACGAGAATTTCCATATACTTCTTTTCAGAGTGTGGTTTTATGGTGCTTAGTTCTCTCCCATATATGCCTTTGCTTTTATTTTTTTGAGCTGCCGTATGATCTATTTTTGTGTCCTGTGTTGATTTTGGTCAAATTTTTCCTCGATTCGATGCGTGGATATCTTTTTTTGATATCTTTTTTTGATATTAGTATCTGATTTCGATATCTTTATCAGTAAATTATTGGTAATAGGATAATTGCTTAATTGGTTTAGTGTTGCAATCTGGGTTGAAAATCGTTTAAAAATAGCTGATGAGCGATATATAGGAGAATATTGTGATTTTACCTCAATAAGCCTATTTAGTTTCGAGGTGATGCGTGTGGAAGAAAAATTTGGCGCGGTTGGTAAGCTTTACCCTTCTGTGGCTGAAGCTAGGAACGCCTATTATGCCCATGTCGGATGGAAGTGGAACCCGTTTTCAAAGGTTCGTTTAAGTGATCCTGAGCTTTTTGTTGCTTCTACTGACGTGATTCTAGAGATTGATGATTATATAAAAGCGAAGGAAAGGCATCTTCTTATTACCAGTGAGGAACCCGGTATGGGTAAAACTATGCTTTTAGAGTTAATTTATAATGATCTTACTAATTTAGCGAGGCAGGGGGATCCAGAATACTTGTTTCGCCCAATAGTAGTTACTCAGAGTAAATTATTTGTGCGCCAGATGGGAGAGGTAATAGCTCAAAAGTTGGGTGTGAAATATAAGAGCAGGATGAGTTCGGAAGATATTTACACTTTGATTAAGCAGGATATTATGACGCATTTTCTTTTGACTAATAAGATTACCCTGATTTTTATTGATGATTTTGGTGATAATGATTCGGAAGTTTTTATCAAAATTAAGGAGTTGGGGGATTTAACTCAGAAGGATGCTAATAACTTTCTTCTAAATGAAGAATCGGACTTTAAGAAATTTGCTAGTTCTGCGGGTTATCAAATATCTAAGGATAAGTTGAATGAATTAAAAGCGTGTGCCCTAAATCCGGAGAGTAGAGATCAGATGATTTGCATGCTAATACTCACGGGGACAAGGACCCATGCCTTAGGGCTGAAGGCGGGTGTTCCCCATCTTTACGATCGTTGCTGGGAAATCGAACTTGAAAGGCTGAATGAAAAAAAGGTCAGAGAGTTTATAGGAAGGAGGTTGTACTGGGCTAGTGGGAAGCTAGGAAGTTTTGATGAGAATAACTTTGAAATTTATCCATTCGAAGAGGAAACTATCCCTGTCTTAACTGAGAAGGCTCACGGTGTAGGGCGTGATATTCGGTTGCTCTGTAACCAGAGTGTTTTTGTCGCAGCTTCAAACTTTAAAGAGGGTAGAAGTGAAAAAATAACTAGAGAAATAATTGAGGCTTTACCTCCTGTCGAAAAACTGATAGATTGATACTAAAGACATCAAAAAAGGATATCTTAATAAGTAACCATTTTACTGATATCATTAATAGATTACTAATAATTGATATCTTAATAATGATGTCATGATAATAACTTCGGGGTTGGTATCTTGCCTAGGCTTACTAAAATCGCTGAGGAAGAAAGACGTAGGCGCGCCCTGAGGGAAAAAATAGAGGACGCTTCTGAATCTTCTGTGGCTGAAACTGGAAAAGTTTCACAGATTTCTGATGTTACTGGTGGAATGAGTAAAAGCGAAACGGCAGTTGAACGTGTTTATGAGTCTGACGGGATTAAGGTTGTTGAGAAAGTTATTTATCGTTATACTAGGAAGGATCCCATAACTCTTCTTGACACTAACTTTAATGTGAGAATGCCAAGTAGTTATTTAGAGCTGCTGAAGAGGAAATTTGGGGAAAAAGGAGCTACTGTTTTTTGTAGAATAGCTATCTTAGAAAAAATGGAGAAAGAATTCCCTAAAAGTGAACTCGATGTTCTAAAATTCTCAGAATTATTAGATGAACAAAATCAGAGTTTAACCAAAAAATCGTAGATATTTCACTACCCTGTCTTTTGTTAATTGTAGTCTACCGAAAAAAGATTCTCATTGAATTGGTTTTTACTGAATGATTTGATATCTTTTTTAGCTATCTTTTTGTGATATCAAAATTGTCTCTTGTCGGTTCCTTTTATGAATACTTTTTGATAAATTTTTAGCTCTGCTGTAAGACGCGGTGTAGATTCGTTCGATTTCGCCTTCGAAGGAAGCTTTCATAGGGCTTCTTTTCTGATTTAGAGCCTCGAAATGAGGTGTGGAATCGGACTAATCTACATCACCTGCTGTAAGAGTACACAAGTGTAGCGCCCAAAAACTAATCCTAGCACGTCAACAGTTTTTACTTGAACAGATCTGAGTACACCACTTGTCCAAAAAAGAGTTTGAGATAGGTGTGTGTTATTCGTTACGACTAGTTAGAAAGAAGGGGTCTGCGTATTTTTGGATCATATCTAGTAGGTTTTTTTCTAGTATTTCTAGTGCTGCTTTTTTCTCTTCACTTATTTCTTTTCCATAACTTATTTCCATTTGTTCCATGTAATTGCTTATAATGTTGGACATGTCAAGATATGGGTGTAGGCTTGGACTATCCAGAATGCCAACGTATCCCAGTAGTACTAAAGAATATATTGCTTTTATTACGTTGGCGCACGCCTGCCCCAGAACTCTCCTGAAGGCTCCTCGTGTGACTCCTTTTGTTTTTAGCGTAGGGAATTTACGTTTTTTGCTGGGTGACCTTAGGAAACCTTTAATTTTGTACTTCACGGGTTTGCCTGCGCCTTCGTCTAATAGGAAATTAATTAGAAGTGTTTCAAATTGGACGGGTGTGATGTTGGATGATTTAAGCAATTTGTTTACGATGGGGTCTGATAATATGTTCTCAATGTATTTTCTTACCTTTTCAATATCTTGCTTTTCTGGGCTACCCTTGTCTTTGGATAACCTTTTTCCCTCCTATTGCCTTTTTAGATGTCAATATTTGATATCATTTAATGGTATCATTTAATTTTGCGGCCGCAATAACTGCCTGTCCTAAGGAAATTCCAGCATCTCCCGGAGGGGTTTTTTGGTGTTCAATGAATTTTAGATTGTTTTCTTTTACTAGTTTGCTTATTATGTTATTTATAGCTTCGTTGTATGCCACTCCTCCAGTAAATCCTATTATTTTTATGCCTGTTTCTTCTGCTGTTGTTATTGCCATTTGTGCCAGTCCTTCTGCGAATGCTCTTTGGCCTGAGGCGGCTAAATCTTGGATTTTGTTGTGGTTTAGTTTTTCTAGGATGTCGCTGAGTAGTTTTGTGGTGTCGAATACGTATTTCCCATTTTGCTTATTTATCTCTGGGGTTATTTTTATGTGGTCTTTACCTTTTGCGGCGATTGATTCGAGCCTTATGGCTGGTTCTCCCTCATACGTTTTCTCTAGGCATATTTTTAAAAGTGCTGAGATAGAGTCTAAGACCCTTCCCGAGCTTGTGGTTGTAACATATTCTTTTTTTCTTAAAGCACTAAAAACTACTTCCATTTCCCTCTGGCCGTATTTGAATCCCTCAATGTAATTTTTGACTAGTATCTGTCTGAGCTCATCCTCAGATATTGCTTTGCTGAGTATTGCAGTTAACATGCGTGTAGGATATTTAGTGCTAATATCGCCACCCGGCATAGGTTGGGGTTTTAGATGCGCTAATCTTTCCATAGAGTTATACGAAACGAGGAGAATTTCGCCGCCCCAAATGGTTCCATCTTGTCCATATCCCACTCCGTCACTTGTTATGCATATTATTGGTTCAGTGATATTATTTTCTGCCATTAATTTTGCTGCGTGTGCGTGGTGGTGTTGGACTCTTACTAATTCTATGTTATGCGTATCAGCGAATTTCTCTGCATACCTTGTAGTGTAGAAGTTGGGGTGCAAATCGCAAGCAACTGCATCTGGCTCAACGAGGGTTAGTTTTAACATTTGATTAACCACGTTCTCATGAAATTCTATAGTTTCTAGGTCTCCTGAGAGGTTTCCTATATGTTGACTTGGATAGCACCTATTCCTTTTCATTACCGATACAGTAGCTGTCAGTTCTGGTCCTACTGCCAGAATTCCTTTGCCCTTATATTCTAGGATTATATCTATTGGCTCTGGTACGAATCCCCGGGATCTGCGGATGATTTTAGTTTTTCCATTTATTATTTTTATTACTGAATCATCGGCTCTTTGGTAGATTTCTCTATTATGTAATAAGAAATAATCCGCTATGTGTCCTAGTCGCGATATTATCTCGTCATTAGATATAGACATGGGTGTGTCTGTTGTATTACCGCTTGTCATTACAATTGCTGGATCATCAATTTGTTGGAGTATTAGATAATGGAGTGCAGAGTACGGTAGCATCACTCCAACATTGTGGAGCCCAGGGCTTATCCACTCGGATAGGTCGTAGTGCTCAGATTTTTTCAGTAAAACTATTGGACGCCTAAAAGAGGTGATGATTTCTTCTTCGTATTCATCTAATATGGCATACTCTCGAATCTTGTCTAGATTTAGCGACATTATCGCAAATGGTTTATATCTCCTATCCCTTTTTCTTCTGCGTAATTCCAGTATACATTCATCATCAGTTGTGAGGGTGGCAAGGTGTGTACCTCCGATTCCTTTTATTGCTAGAATCTTCCCCTCTTTAACTATGTTAGCAGCGTCAGTGATTGGATCTTCACAATCAACTATTCCCCCCTGTCTATCATAAAGCAACAATCTTGGTCCACATTTTGGGCAGCAAATACCTTGTGCGTGGTATCTTCTATCCAAGGGATTATTATATTCTTGTTCACATTCAGAGCAAAGGGGAAAATCCTTCATGGTAGTCCTCATTCTGTCATAAGGCAACTCTATAATGGACGTGAATCTGGGACCGCAGTCTGCACAACATGTGAAGGGATACTTATAATGTCGGTCTGTTGGGTTTAGAATATCATTGAGGCATTTATCACAGATTGATATATCTGGAGGTATATAGGAGCTTTTCAGAGCGCTTGCCTTGGAGCTTCTACTAATAGTAAATTTTTTAAACCGCCCTTGGTAAGAACCCCAGTTCACACCTATTTTTTCATACACCGCCATAGGTGGTTTCTCTCTTTTTAGATCTTGAATAAAATTTTCAATTGCGCTTTTCTCTCCCTCAACAACAATACGAACTCCTGCATCGCCAAGATTCTGAACATACCCCACAAGCCCCCACTTGACAGCGAGTCTATAAACAAAAGGCCGCATACCCACTCCTTGGACAATACCGCTGCAATTAATTTCGCAGGAAGCCTTCAATAAAACCAACCGCTTACTTTTATCTTTTTTGAAATTCTTTCCTCGATTCTTGGAGCAGTTTGCAGAGTTATATAATCTTTCTCGGTTTTTTAACCGCTAAATCCCTCTAATATCTATGAGCGTGTAGCAAAAGAAACCCCTTCCCTTTAACGACGTGGGAAGTTTATGCATTTGATCTACACAAGTTACCCTCAATATTCTTATGAGTAATATTCTTATAGGTAATATTCCAAGTATTAAATGAGTATTTTTGGTAGGTGGGTTTATTTTGTTTCGACTTCCCACTCCAGAAGATATTAAAAGACTCAGAAAGAAAGTGGGGCTAACCCAAACCGAATTAGCCGAAAAAGCAGGAGTAAGTCAATCCCTCATAGCTAGAATTGAAAGAGGCTCGGTAGATCCCAGACTCTCTACACTGCAAAAAATATTGAATGCCATGCAAGAAGCAAATGAAGAATCCCTTACTGCAAAAGACATTATGTTTTCTCCCGTTATAACAATTGATTCTGAAGCACTAGTCATCGAAGCTACGGAGTTAATGAGAAAAAATGACATCTCCCAACTGCCAGTTGTTAAACATGGGCGCCCAGTCGGAAGCATAAATGACCAAATCATTGTTCAACATTTATCCAAAGGGCAGCAAATTTTCCAGAAAAAAGTCGAGGAAATAATGGAAGAAGCATTCCCCAGCGTGAGTCCCTCCACCAAAATTAATGTTATAAATCAACTACTAGCCAGCGGAAACCCCGCCGTTCTAGTAATTGATAAAGGAGAAATCATAGGAATCATTACAAAAATAGACTTCATATCCGGAGCAAGATAAGAAACTGAACTATTACACATAAATTGAAGCTTCATTTTTTAAGGTAATACAACAAATTAATATACAAGAATTCTTGAATAATTACAAAAAGTCAGAGCCGGGTTAGCCAAGTTAAACACACAATCCTGTGTGTGTATGGCCATGGTACGGCGGTAGAAGCAATCTCTGTGGGAGATACTGCAGAAGCTCGAGATCAAATCAGTCTCTCAGTCGGGTCGGAACAAGAAACCTACTGGCGGATACCCTTTCGGCCGCAATTCCGCCGCGTGAGTTCAAATCTCACACCCGGCGCCACATAAAATTAACCAGCCATATCCTAAAAATGTAAGCCCCTTTTCAAAAATAATACGATTCTAGGCGACCTTAAGGTCGATAAATCAACAGAGTTGCTCGTATTGCTATTTGCTTTTGTACTCTTCGCATGGCGGTGAGAACATGTCAACTACATCAAGATTTTTCCAAGGCTTAAAGTGAATGAAGCATATTTCCCTTAACAAGATATGAGCCCCTGCTTGAATTATTAAGTCTTCATTTTTTATCTTTAACCTCAATTTTCCCTTAACAATATATTCAACTTAGGTGTTTGTGAAATGGAACCACATTGCCTCTTTCATAATCATAACCGTACACATAATATTTGCTCCTGTTACAAGAGTTTTAAACGCCACACCCAGCACTTTTCTTAACTTAACGCTAGCTGACCTAACAATCGAACAGCCAACCTTCTGTGCAAAACTAATTATGTGAACGTATAATTGTTTTTATTTAGCTCGGCAATGTCAAATTTGTTTTATCGTAACTTGTTTCTTCCCGATTTTCTCTCTTTTACGCTTAAAAAAGATTTTTCACCACTTAATAACGCCAGATACGGGAACCAAATCAATTTAACATTGTCGAGTTAGATTAAATTTTTTTCAAAATGTGCTTGCTTTTTGATATCAAAAAATGATATCTTAAATTTATGCTTTTTAACTGGATCGGACGCTCATTTTTTGTACGTATTTAGTTGATGAAGCCGTAGGCGACGTTACCCGCCTTCTTTTCCGAAAACGAAAATGAGATTTGTTTCAGACTACTCCCGCATTCAATGCTCGTCTAAAAGGGTAATAGGCCCTTTTTCGGATTTCTTAAACCTATTATCCCTTATTCGGTCATAACAGCTAAATGCATACATTTTTTAGCTTTTTGGTTCTTGCTTCTTAATTATCCTATTTTGAGGGATAACTCTGTTTTATGATTGTAGTCTTGCTCTCGCTTCTATCCTATCTTTTATAGCCAATTTTTCTGAGTAGTTCTTTTCTCCATTTTACGCCTTCTTCGTCTTCGATTCCCTTTGGTTTAAGGCCATCAATAACTCCGAGTATTCCCCTTCCCTGCTCAGTTTCAGCAATCACAACTTCTAAAGGGTTAGCCGTTGCTGCATATATGTTAACAACTTCGGGCACTCTCTTTATAGAGTTTAATACGTTTATTGGGTAGGCGCCGCGCATAAATATTATAAAACTATGTCCGCAACCTAATTTTAATGCATTTTTAGCTGCGCTTTCTTTTAGCTCTTCGTCTGTCCCATCAACTCGAACTAAACATTCACCTGAACTCTCACAGAATCCTATACCGAATTTTATGTTTGGTACAGAATTGACCATCGCTTCGTATATGTCTTCCACTGTTTTGATGAAGTGTGATTGCCCCAAGATTATTTGGGTATCTTTAGGTGGTTCTATCTTCACAATTTTTATTTCCATGCCTTTTACACCCCACTATTTGTTCTCCGGTATTCTCCTTTTTGTATTCCTTTTTATGTAGCACCAATAGGATAATGATTTAGGAAACCTACATTATAAATATTAATTCCTGTCTTTTTATAGGAAAATACTAACTCGTGGGTGCTATTTACAATTATTTCTATTAAAATAATCTGAAGTGTTTGTTGATATATAAATAATTATCCGGGGCCTTTTTAGTAAGAAATTTTTGCGCTGTAAGGCGATCCGAGTACACTTTCTGTTGCTTTTGCTACTGCTTCTCTATTTTCTTTGTTTGTGTATACTCTTATGATGTTTAGAAATCCTTTCATAACTTCAACGATGTTTGAAACCTCCGAGAGGTTGCGTTGCACTTTTTCACCTTGGCGTGTTACTTGAAATATGGGAATCTCCATAGGTTCTAGACTTATTGAGTGGTGGTATGGTACAGAAGGTAATGTGGGCACGTCTATGTAGACTTTGTCCTTATCAACTCCTGCTTTATCTGCAATTTCCTCCGCTATTTGTTGGCGTACTTTGTCTTTTGTTACAATTGTTGAAAAGGCTTCGTCTTTCGCAAAAGAAATTCTTTCATAAGAAACCTTTAGCAATTCTCTCCTTTTTAAACGATTGATTATCTCTCTAGAAGCTTTGCATTGATCCAACATTGACCACATGGTGTAATCATCTAATTTTATATACTCTTCAACTGAATCAAATTTCATGAATGATAGTTCTTCATTCGCCTTTTCCATTGCCGTTTCCAACATAATTTGTACTGCGCGAGAAGCTTTATGGAAGTAAATAGTTTTGAAGAGTTCCAAACGGGCGATGAGGAAGGTTTCAAGAGTTGATATGGAGTTTAAATTCACAGCAAGATTCTCGCTTAGAATATCCATTGTGTAAATTAAACGAAAAATATCAATAGAATCAAAATCCCCACCCGTGTGGTAACTATCTCTTATACAGTAATCGCATTTATCTACATCCACTGCACTTACAATAATTTGATCCAAAAACCATCTATTTTTTTGTCCTAACTTTCCAACAGCCAGCTTTGCGATTTTATCAACACTTAATCCCAGATTATTTATTACATCGCCTAGTTCCGAATTTTTAATTATCCATGTGGTAAAATCCTCATGAGTTTTTTCTAAGTGCCTTATTAATAACGCCTCGAAAATGTGGGAAAAGGGTCCATGGCCCACATCATGAAGCAGACTAGCAATTTTTACCATACTTTTTTCTATCGGGTCGATTTCCACTTTTTGTGCAAGAGAATTCGTTAATTCTCCTGCTAGGTACATAGTTCCTAAGGAGTGTTCGAATCGAGTGTGTACTCCCGCAGGGTAAACATATTCGCTCCCCGCCAGTTGTCTAACACGTCTTAATCTTTGGACAGGCTCAGTATCAATAATTTTCTTTTCATCATAAGAAATATTTATGTACCCAAAGATTGGGTCTTTTATAAATGACCATTTCCCCTTCTTTCTATATTCCATCCTTCCAAACTCCTCATATTCCTTATCTACTACACAGTAATTATTAGTTTATAATTTTGATTGAAGTGATTTCTAGCTTCTCCGAACTTGTTAAAAAATAATTGGCATTGGGGGGATGTTTTGCCTTTTTTTGTGTTCCCGTGCTTGTTTGGGGTGTATGTTTCTCTCTCTACTCTACATATTCCAATCTTCTTGTGGCGGGAGCTGTGAGGCAGACTAAATGGGGTGGACTAAGCCTGTTTTTCCACAGATTGTCTGCTCCATGAACTGGGGTAGAGCCACTTCCTCAGGAAGCAGTTTTCCGAGGAGAACGAAAAAGCGCCTCATCCCAAGGAGGAACAATACACGCTCGATGTTGTGATAAATAGCCCCCAGCTTGAGAACCTTGTCATAATTCTCCTGCTCCCCATAGTAACTTGTTTTGCCCGCTCTGGCCTCCATGTTGACGAAGTTTCATTCCACCAGCTTTCTCCAGCAGTACAGGTTTTGGTCAAACACCTCCCTTGCAGCGTCTAAACACCGCTCCCCCGTAGTCTTCTCCCCCCCACTTTTTAGGCCTTATGTGGTAG
>JAHQXB010000069.1 GCA_029856435.1 Candidatus Jordarchaeia archaeon | reverse complement strand
GCTGGGCTGTGTGAAGAACACCAAAATGTTTTTATTCCCCAAGGAGTAATAACTATTCCTTGGGGTGTATGTTAGCGCAGAGACCGCCTCCCACGAGACTGGTTCTCTGAATACCAGGGTGACTGAGGCGTTCTCTGCTTTAGCTCTCATCACATCTCTCATCCTCCGTTCTTCATTAAAGGGTGCATGTACACCCACCTATGCTACTTTACTCCCTCACATTTAAATTATTTTTTTAACAAGTTCGCATTGTGAAAAAGGCTTATAAGCAGGTGACTTTTACCCTTCCTATTTAAGGAAACGATTCAAGCTAAGTGAGGTGTTTATGAATGGATGGTGAGAGCGATGAGGCGTTTAAGCATTTCAATGGAGAAGAAGGGGAAGAGGACTTCGAGCCAGGCGCAGTTAGTGGTGGAGACAGAGAGGCTTTTAGATCTGCCGATTGATGATTTTCTTGTTAGTTTGAATAGTTCTCGGTTGGGTCTCTCTTCTGAGGAGGCGAGGAGGCGTCTTGAAATTTATGGTTATAATGAGGTTGCTAGGAGGAAGAGGCGGGCTGCTGTTGTTGAGTTTGCTTCTCACTTTAGGAATCCTTTGGTAATTATTTTGTTGTTTGCGGGTTTTATTTCGGTTTTTCTTGGGGAGGTGGTGAATGGGGGTATTATTTTTTCGATTGTGATGTTTAGTGTGTTTCTTGACTTTTATCAGGAGTCTAAAGCTGAGAAGGCTGCTGAGATGCTTAGGGGGAGGGTGGCTACTACTGCAATGGTGCTTAGGGATGGTGTCAGGAGGGAAGTAAGGCTTTCCGAGATTGTTCCGGGGGATACTGTATTTCTTTCGGCGGGGGATATTGTTCCAGCGGATGCTAGGGTGATTGAGGCTAAGGATTTTTTTGTTAATCAGTCAGCGTTAACGGGGGAGTCTTTTCCGGTGGAAAAAACAGTTGTGGATTCGGGGGGGAAACGTGGAACAATTACTGAGAGGGGTAACTATGTTTTTCTGGGTTCTTCTGTTGTGAGCGGTTCGGCAACTGTTGTTGTGGTGAGGACGGGAAGCCTTACTGAATATGGGAAAATTGCTAAGAGGCTTGTTGAGAGGTATCCGGAAACGGAGTATGAGAGGGGGCTTAGAAGGTTTGGTTTTCTAATTATGGAGGCCACTTTTTTCCTTGTGTTGTTTGTCTTTTTTATGAATGTTTTACTCAAGGGGCAAGCTCTACAAGTGGAGCAGTCTCTTCTTTTTGCCGTGGCTTTGGCGGTTGGCCTGACTCCTGGGGGGACTGGTTTGCTGCCTCCGCTTTTGCCAGCAATTTTTTCTGTAAATACGGCTATTAGTGGGCAAGTTTTAGAATCTCTTCTTTTTGCCGTGGCTTTGGCGGTTGGCCTGACTCCTGAACTTTTGCCTATGATTCTTTCTCTGAACCTTTCAAAGGCGGCTCTGGGAATGTCTAAGAGGAGTGTTATAGTTAAGCGTTTGGCTGCGATTCAGAATTTTGGGAGTATGGATGTTTTGTGTACTGATAAAACAGGAACGCTTACGGAGAATAGGGTCACGCTCGTCTTCCACGTGGATTTTGAAGGGAACGAGGATGAAAAAGTTTTGTTGTATTCCTTTTTGAATAGTTATTACCAGACTGGTTTGAGGAGTCCTCTTGATGAGGCGATACTTAAACATGAGAATTTGGATGTTGATGCCAGGGGTTACCGGAAGGTGGATGAGGTTCCCTTTGATTTTATGAGGAGGCGGGTTTCGGTCGTCGTTGATGATGTGAGGGGTGAGCGGCTTTTTATTACGAAGGGGGCTCCTGAGGAGATAATTAAAGTGTGCTCCTACTGTGAGTTTGGGGGCAGGATAATTGACATGACAGACGATTTGAAAAAAAGGGTTGAGCAGAAACATATCGAGTTTAGTAGTGAAGGATTCAGAGTTTTGGGAATTTCCTATAAGGGGGTTAGGGAGGAAAAGAGGGTGTACTCTGTCAATGATGAGAGTGAATTGGTGTTTTTGGGCTACGTGGTGTTTTTAGATCCGCCCAAAGAAACAGCTAAAGAATCTTTGCAACTGTTAAGCAAGGCTGGTATAGATCTAAAAATTCTCACGGGTGATAATGAAATAGTGACAAGAAAGTTGTGCGAGCAGTTGGGTTTCAAAATTAAGGGGATTGTTCTGGGAAGCGAACTTTTGGGAATGCCTGACGATGCTCTCAGGGTGGTTGTGGAAGAAGCAAATGTTTTCGCGAGGGTGACGCCCCAACAGAAGGATAGGATAATAAATGCCTTAAAAAGCAACGGGCATGTCGTAGGCTTTCTCGGTGACGGTATTAACGATGCGCCTTCTTTGAGGATGGCGGATGTCGGCATTTCGGTTGACAACGCAGTAGACATTGCAAAGGAGTCTGCGGACATAATACTTCTACGTAATGATTTAACGGTGCTGGTAGAAGGAGTTTTAGAGGGGCGAAAAACCTTTGGCAACACCATGAAGTACATTCTTATGGGCACGAGTTCCAATTTTGGTAACATGTTTAGCGCCGCAGGCGCATCTCTATTCTTGCCCTTCCTACCAATGGCGCCAGTACAGATACTCCTAAACAACCTCCTATACGATTTGTCTGAGTCAACCATACCAACTGACAATGTTGATCCAGAATATACCGAAAAACCCAAGAGATGGAACATTTCCTTCATAAGAAGATTCATGCTACTCATTGGACCCATAAGCTCTATTTTTGATTTCCTAACTTTCTTCATAATGTTATTCGTCTTTGCCGCGTCTGAATCACTTTTTCAAACTGGATGGTTCATAGAGTCTCTATGTACCCAGGCCCTAGTTATATTCATCATAAGAACCAGCAAAACACCCTCCTTTAAAAGCAAGCCGAGCAAGCCTCTGCTCATAAGCACATTAGCCGTTGTTGCCCTAGCAGTGATAATACCATTCACACCATTAGGCGAACTATTCGGATTCGAACCCCCACCTCTCCTATTCTACATAGTCTTAGTGGGTTTAATAGGCGCCTACCTATTGCTGGTTGAAGCTATTAAAAAGTGGTTCTACAAGAGGTACACTATGGCGTAGCGTAGAAGAGTCAAGAAGCATTATCTAAAGGAGGAATGTTGAAAGAAACAAGCATGGAAGAAAAAGAACAACCGATTCCTTTTTGAGGAAAACTGAATGGTTTAGTATACCACACCATACCAAGTCAAAGAAAACTTTTGACAAACCGGAACCAAAGATGACGAGAAGATAGAATTAGAGAATTAAAAGAGTCTTCAAGAAGAGACAAGCACATTCGACATTCTCCCTTTTAGAAAACAGATTGGAGATTCAGTGTTATTTATGAAATTGATGAAGAAAAGCGATAGGTGTTATTGCTCTCCGCGACAAGTTGTGGGCTTTCCAGCCAACCATTCCTGTAAACCTCCTGAAAGAGTGCATAAATAAAAACATGGCACCAAGCCCCGAAACTAAGGTGAGGAAGCGTATTTTTGTGGAGGCATTTAAATTTGGAACTTGTTAAAAAATTGTTGTTCGGTTTTTCTTGGTTGGGGTTTTCGCAGGGTGCTTGAGTGATTCTTGCAGGTTTGTGGTGATGCTCTCCTCGCCGTCATGGGAGGTGGCACCCGCCACAACAGAACCTTGGAAGAGCCGCAGTTCAGACCGAGAAACGAAATTATTTTTTAACAAGTTCTTAAATTTGAAAAAACCTACATAAGCCATGCTTCTTAGACAAAAAATGAAAAATGGTTTTTCATAACAAACGTACATACGCTTCGCTTTTTAGATAAAGGATGAAAACCTAAAGATTTTTCATAGCCGATTTAGTCTCCTTCCACAGAGTCTTTAAATCTTCCATGTGTCTATCTCCTCCAATTAGGCTCTTTTTCTTTTTATAAACTCTTCGAGTTCCATGTGAAACCTTTTTCTAAAAGCTTCTTTTGCGAGTTACTTAAATTGGGGGAAGTTTTCGCAGAATAGTTCCAGCAAATTAGACACGCAGTACTCGCATCCACTATCGGCTGTAAGCAATATTCTAACTACCTTCTCAGCTTCCTCTCTGTTCATGATGGGACCTATTCTAGATCCCTTAAAAAGCCTCTTTGCAGATACGCAGACATTAAATAAATCCACCCTTCTTCGGTTACGAGTGAGAAAAAAATCTCAAATTCCGGCATAAAAAGTCTGTTGCAATTTGAACCATACTCTTGTACTTTTTATGTCTGCTAAACTTTTAAAAATTTACAGTGTTTAGTCATAATTTGATTGTTATGAAGTCGAAGTTTGTAGGATGTTTAGTTGGAAGTGCTGTGGGTGACGCTTTAGGTAGCCTTTTTGAAGGTTTTTGGGCTTCAGACTTGGAGTTTGCTGGCTATTCTGGTAGGTGGACTGATGATACTCACATGATGATTGGTGTAGCTGAATCTTTGATTTCATGTGGTGGTTTTGATGGGAGCCATATGGCTCAGATTTTTATCAAGAATTATGAGGAGGAGCCTTGGAGAGGGTATGCGAGTGGACCGCCACAGGTTTTTAGGATGATAAAGAGGGGTTTGGCGTGGAGTGAGGCTTCAAAGCGGCTGTTTAATGGATTGGGTTCTTATGGGAATGGTGCTGCTATGAGGGTTGCTCCCGTGGGTCTTCTCTACTACGATAATGAAGAAAGGCTGCGTTCGGTGGCCTATGCTCAGAGTCAAATTACTCATGCTCACGAGCTGGGAATGGAGGGAGCAGCCGTACAGGCCTATAGTGTAGCATTAGCGGTTAAAGCCGACTCGTCCAGCGAACTGGATTCATATGAATTCCTAGGTAAAGTAAAAGAGTTTACCATAAGCGAGGTTTACAGGCAAAAAATTGAGAAGTGTTCTGAATTGCTGAGTGAAACAAACAAAAGGAAAGTTGCAAGGGAGCTTGGAAATGGGGTGGAAGCTTATAACTCGGTGCCAGCAGCCATCTACTCCTTTTCTCGAAACTGGCATAGCTTTAAGGATGCTGTTACTTATGCAGTAAGCCTTGGTGGAGATACTGACACCATAGGAGCCATGGCTGGAGCGATAAGCGGAGCATACCATGGAGTAGAAAATATTCCAGAAGAATGGAAAAACAAGCTGGAAAAGAAACACTACATAGAAAAGTTGGCTGAAGAATTGTGGAACCTTAAAAGCAGAAAAAGTGGATAGACCATTCCCCACCCATAACATCGAAAAGTACAAGGCTCCATCTGTAGAAGCTCTATCGGAATAGATTTGGGAACTTACCCCGCCAAAGATTCTGTAAAAGAATTTAGTGCTTCAAACAACTTCTTGTCAAATGGAGTAGGGTAGCGCTGGAGGATTTTTTGCCATTTTTGATTTTTTCTTGCAGTTGGTTGTCCTCCCGCCTCTGGTTAGTCATATTCTGTGCATCTGC
>JAHQXB010000023.1 GCA_029856435.1 Candidatus Jordarchaeia archaeon | reverse complement strand
TGGAACATAGCCGCAAAACATCCCATGTGCCGTCCTTTACCGTTGGCGGCGAAAGCCCTCCATGAACCCCTAATGATAAAGGTGAGAGGGAAGGGATGAAAATCTACAAATCCCACAACGGTTGATAACTATCCTCACAATTCGTTATCTTTCCACCAAAATTAAATACTATCCTAGTAGTGTAGAGTTGGGTGCTCCACCACATTTTCTAGGGCAAGTGGTCTTGTTTGGCTAAACTTAAGTTTTATGAGTTTTTTGGGGGCACTGAGCCACCTGCCCAGAGGAACAGTGTAGGATAAGAGTTCGGACCAGTTGCAGTTTTTGCAGAAATCGGGAAATTTGCCTTCCAAGAAAGATTTGCGTAGATTATTGAATTTTTCTCCATCCCAAACCTCTCTAAAACTCCTATTTCTCACATTGCCCATAACTTCTCTACTAAAACAGCATGGTGTGATGTCCCCATTATGCCATATGTCTGGAGAAAGCCAGGGGCGGAAGCAAATAGTATCAGTACTCTTTCTGCCCCAGAAGAGAAGTATCTCGCCCGCGTTAACCCTAATCGAATACTTTACAGCTTTTTTGAAAGCTGCTTTTAAGTGGCTGAAGAATTCAGGTAAATCCTCCCTACCAATAAGCAGAGAGGAATCTTCAGACCAACACATATTAAAACTAACAGCGTCTACACCCACCCTGCGAGCCAGTTCAACCATACCCTCCAGAAACTTATAGTTTGACTTCATAACAACGCATCCCATTTGAATTACAGGCTTCACCCGGCCCAGCTCCAATCGGAGTTGGGAAAGCCTTTTCATATTCGAAAAAACCTTCTCAAAGGTTCCAGGCACACCCCTAATAGCCTCATAAACATCAGCATAGGGAGCATCAACTGAAAAATTCACTAAATCCCAACCCATATCCACAAGCCCCCGCATCTTACCTTCATTTAAAAACACCCCATTAGTGGTCAGAACACCCTCAAGCCCACAATACTTGACCCTCCACATAAGCTCCATAATATCCTCCCTCAAAAGAGGCTCACCCCCACCAACAATATGAATACGCCGCGTCCCGATCCCCGCCAACTCATCAATCATAGTACAATATCTCCCCGTAGAAAGTTCATACCTAACAGACGCTCTCTTCACCCCATCAGGAATCATACGCTGAGGACACATCACACACCGAAGATTACACCGCAACGTAGGCTTAAAACTCACCTCAAGCGGAGGCACAAAACCACGACACCTCCAAACCGAAACATAAAAAGGAATCACATTCCGAAACCTTAAACCACCAAACATCAGCTACCCTCACCACAAAACTAGAAATAAAATACCCGAAAAAACAAATAAACATTTAGCCAAACCAAAAACACCACAAACACCCAACCCAAAAACAAACAAAAACCAAAAAATAAATAACAAACAAAAAGTGAAAAACAGTTTAAAACATGGATTCCACACTTGATTTTCACATATTATCTGAAACATGTGAGCATATGAGTGTTTATCCGTAACGCATAAGGATATGAACTCTCGTTTAAGGGTGAAAAACTAGTTCCCCTCCTTTTTCCATTCAACATCCAAAATACTTTCTGATTGAGGCATCAAAAACCTGAAACGTAACAAAAATCGTGGCTAAAGATAACAATTACAGTCTATACTAAGAGTTCTAAAATAATAGTATGGTACCAGATGCTGAAAAACTCAGCCAAATAAAAAGTGCTTTAAATTTATTCGGTTCCAATTACCTCATAACATCATATTTAAACAAGAGAATCGTACAAAACTATAATAAAAAACTAGAATGCTCCTATCTGCACTCTAAAAATTTCCTTCAGATGGTTTCGAACTAATCAGCACATCAGGGGCTAATCTTATGATTCCCGGAATTTTGCCGAAAACTTCATCCGTTAAAATGATGTTGTGATCTGGTACTTGGTTTAGTGCTGTCGCTGCGTAGTACGCATCCAAAACAGATGTAATTCTGTGCTGCTTCATAAGAGTGAATGCCAGAAGGTCAATTTCTTCAGTGGTGTCCAGAAACTTAAGATTGTTAATTGCAGTAAGTGAAGCAACCCTCTTTATATACTCATCAATTGAAACATCCTCCTCAACCGATACATAATATAGTTAGTGAAAAACTTCTCTAGACGAGTAAACTTGCCCTAACTCTCCTCCATCAATTTTATTTATGAGAACCCCAGCAACTATTTTTAGTCAGTCAGAAGGTTTAACATACAAAGTACATCAGTTTCAATCATCAAAGATGCTTTCTCCTCTTAGCTCTTTTCAAGGTGTCTTCTCTCGTTGCTTTCTCCGCCAATTCCTTGAATTGCCCCCTCTCCGAATGTGAGGACAACCAGCCCTCAGCGGTCTCAAGAGGCTTCTCTGGAATCGGAACCACTACAAAAAACGAGCCCGCAGAAATGATTACCACCCTAGTTTCCCTCAAGCCCAACAATTTAGGGAGGACCATTCTATCCCATTCATCAACTTTTACCACAAACATAAAAAATTTCTTCAAAAAGAAGAATATACCCAAAATTATTAGTATTTCCCCAAAACCAATGAATAAATCTACACCAATTTAATAGCCATAATTAACTTGTCACCTGTTATGTTGTTTGTTTTTCAGCCTTTATCGCCTGTGCCTTTTCCGACTTTCTACCCACAGATTAACCTCAAACAGGCTTTTAATTGGAAAGCACACCGCACAATCCAAACGCGCAAATAAGAGGAGACAATCAGCTAATTGTGTCAATCGGGACCTTGTTGTAAGTATGTGGTTTGTTGACATGGTATGTGTGCAGGGTTAGCCAGTCTCACCTTTTTTAGGCTTTAAATTTGGAAAGAAGCCCTGTAAACCATATGTTTAAACAATCTCCGGGCGATAGATTCGCAAAATCTCGTGTTTTTGGGCCTTTTTTTGGCGCTTCTCAAAACTGTTTCTCACCACTTAAAGGGGATGGAAATATTAAAAATTGAGGAAAAACACCGATAAAACCATAAATTATCAGGGAACACAACGGCAAAAAACCATAGCAAAGATCCTGCGAATCTATCGCTAGGCAGAAGACCAGCAACCGGAGAAGAATACAGAAAACGCCTAAACATAAAAAATAAGCCCACCACCCTATTTTTAGTAACCCATATCTACGAATCTACACACGTCTTAAAATCCCAACCATAAAACATTCCACTTCCCAACCCACAGCAACCTATAATACACGCCACGAAGCCCATCAGGATAAACGCTAAAATATTCATCTTAGGATTCATGAAGAATCAGGTTTAAGGCCCCCACAAGTATGTTGAGCCATTTTGCTCCACAAAAGTAGGCCAAAACACAAAAACAGCTAGAATATGTTTAAACCGACATTTCGCAGATTCTGGGAAGATATTTTGGCGATTTACTTTTCTCAAAGTGGTTTGGAGATGTTTCGGCGTTTATACCGATTCGGCATCCACATTCTCCCAAAAGGGGGGAAGCGTCGTGATGAGAAGCTCCGCAGTCCCACCAAAGGATTCCAAATCCGCGAAAAATGGTTTTAAATATTTTAAACATTCACCATACCCGGTGTGCCTAGCCCGTATGGCTTTCCCAAAAAGAAAGAAAAAAGGGGAGAAACTACTTGGCTTCCTTGGTTAAATCCAAAAGTTTGATAACCTTGTGCCCCACGAAGGGCAAATCCGAAACCTTCTCCACAATCTCAACCTCGGAATCTACACCCATCTTCTCCCTCAAAGCATCCTTAACCCGCTTAACGAAGTCTTCCCGATCCTTGATTTTGGTTGCATCCACAGCCAACTTAATCTTCAGAGTATCCATGGGCCCCTTCTTGTACTTAAGAACAGTGAAGTACTCCGTAAACCCGGGAATATCACCCAACGCGTTCTCAATCTCCGACGGAAAAGTCATCTTACCCTTAATGTTCGCAGCGAAAGCCTCCCTGCCCAGAATAGTCGTCCGAGAATAGGTTCGACCACAAGAACACCTCTCCAAACTCTGAAAACCCGTGTCCTCACTGCCCCACCTCAACATCGGCGTAGCCTCAGCAAACAAGTTAGTAATAACAATTTCTCCACGCTCACCCTCCGCCACCGGCTCGTGACTCTCAAAATCACAAATATTGGTGTAGAACAAATCATCACACGAGTGGTTACCCACATGATACTCACAATCACCATAGTACCACAAGGGGTCGGCAACACCACCCCAATCAAAAATCTTCTCAGGATCAAAACCAGTCTCAGCCTCAATACGTCTCTTAACCGCCCGTGTGACCACGTCTCCGTACCCAATCTCAAGTGATTTGCATGTTTTGAAGATTTGGTTGGGGTCTTCTTTCATTGTTTTTGTGGCTTCTATTATAGCGTATAGTGTTAGTGTGGGTCCGGCGTAGATGTCTGGTTTTAGGTTTTTCATTGTTATTACGTGTTTTTGGGCTAGGAAGGGTAGGGGGTATCCGCAGTCGAGGATGCATTGTACTCCTATTTGGTCTGCTCCGGAGTATGCTTGTACTACGTATCCGTGCCATCGGAATCCTGTCATGTATACTAGGTCGCCTGGTCGGTAGCCTCTCATCCATTTCATTCGGGTTTCTTGTTCTGTGGCTACTTGTCTGTCGTTCCAGGTGTAGGCGAATATGCTGGGTATTCCTGTGGTTCCGGTTGAGGCGTTTATGGTTAGTACTTTTTCGTTTAGTTCTATGGCAAGTACTCCTCCGAATGGGTCTCCGGTTTTTGCGCGCCATTCTCTTAGTTGGTCTTTGTAGAGTATGGGTATTTTGTTTACGTCGTGTATGGTTTTTATGTCTTCGGGTGTGATTCCTGCTTCAGTGAAGCTTTTTTTGTAGTAGGGAGTGTTATAATAGGCGTGTCTTACTTCTTGCATGAGTCTCTTTGTTTGGAGTGCTTCAATTTCTTTTCTGGGCATGGTTTCAACTATTGGGTTCCAATATTTTCCTCTCTCTTCAGCTTTCATATTTATTACCTCACAATTATTTTCAATTTTTGTTTTTTAGGTTTCTAGGAGTATTCGGGCGTGTGTTCTTCCGCAGGAGCATGGTTCTTTTACTATTTTGCCCTTGGTGTCTGTGACGTATCGTATTATTGGTGTGGCTTCTTCGGCTAGGTTGGTGATTACTAGGTTTCCTGTTCCCGGGGTGTCTATTTCTCCAGTTTTTGGATCCATTGTTTCTACTATGAAGTAGTCTTCCCATAAGTGTAGACCGTTGCATTCGGGGCATTCCATAGCGAAGAAGTGGTTGTCTTGTATGTCTAGCATGTTTAGGTGTGTTCCTCCCCAGGTTTGTTTGAATTCTTGTCTTAGTTCTGGTTTTAGTATCGGGCTTCCGGGTCTTGTTCTGTGTATTACTATTTGGGGGTTGAATGCTTCTTTGGGGCCTTTTTTCTCTTTTTCTGCTTCTTTGACCATTAGTTTTGCTACGTCTGCGGTGGTAATTAGTACTCTGGGTTTGAAGAAGCTGGCTAGGTAGGTCATTCGGGGTACGTCCAAGAGGGATAGGGTGCATTCGACGGGGATTGCGGTGAAGGGGAATGTGGTTTGTACGCTTGTGTGGACGTGGTGTACGCTTTCTAGGAGTCTGCTTATTAGTTCCCATTGGCTGGCTTGGAGTTGGACTATGTCTCCTCGCAGCATTCCGGCCATGACCATGAATCTGGTTAGCTGTTCAACTATTGCTTCTCTGTCGTTGTGGGTTATGGCGGTGAGTATTAGTGGTGGTTGCACCATCATTTCTGGGGGGTTGAACATTAGCCATAGTTTGTCTCTTGGTACGCAGAGTCTGCCTCCAAAAATGTCCTCTGGGGTTACGGCTTTTTTCATGTCTTCCCGAGTTATTGGGGGGATTTTCTTTAGGTCTGTTAGTGTTTTTATATCGCCGGGCTTTATTCCTTTTTCATCGAATTTTTTCTTGTGTAGTGGGGAGTTGTTGTAGACGTGTTGTACTTGTCTTTTGAGTTTCTCTCCCTGAAGTTTTTCAATTTCTTTTCGGGGCATGGTTTCAATTTTGCCTCTCCACACATTCTTCACGACCCTTAAAGCTTTATATGAGATAGTTATAAACAAATATAAATACTTTATGTTTTTTAGATTTATACCAATAGTTTGTATACATTTTTTTAATTAATATTATTATTTAGTGAATAGCGTAGGGTTGGGAATATTTTATGAGGAATTTTTTGAAATTTATTTGCAGAATTTTTAAATTTAAAAATGGGTATAATTTGACAATTTTGTTTTTGCTTAGGAAATGCGTGTTTTATTGGTGAGCTGCATATAAAAAAGTTTTTCAGGTTTCTGGGTTTTTGGTAGGTGTTAGGGTGAACCTCCTTTCGCGTAGCTGAATGCTGAATATGTATGGTTTCCCATTTGTGCTTGTTTGTGAAAAGTTTTAAATAGGTGGTTAAATTTCTGCTTGTTGCTAAAAATATAACATCCTTTTAGGATGTGGTCTGTATGGGTGGTGAAGAAAAGTTTTCTGAAGTTGCTTTGTGGAAGGGTTATTTTAAGACTGCTATAACTGATTTGCCGCCGGGCAAGATTCTCATCAGGGGTTATCCACTCGACGAGCTGATGGGTAATATTAGTTTTGCTGAGGTGCTCTATCTGGTTTTAAAGGGAGAGCTGCCATCAAGAGAGGAGGGAAAACTCTTGGAGGCTGTGCTTTTTGGCATTGTTGACCATGGATTTTTAAGTTCAGCCTCGCCGCCGGCCAGATACGTGGTTTCGGGTAACCCGGATCCTATACATGGATTGGTTAGTGGGATTCTAAGTATTGGGCATTTTACGGGTTCGCCTCGGGCCAGTGGTGAAATGCTTAGAGAGGCACATAAATTGATGAAGGATGAGAATCTTAGTGTGGAGGAAACAGCGAAGAGAATTGTGGAAAGATTCAGGAAGGAGAAGAGAAGGATTCCGGGTTTGGGGCACCCATTGTATAAGGTGGATCCGCGGGCTGCCAGATTGAGGCAGTTAGCTGAGAAGTATGGTAAGCTCGGTGAATATGTGAAGCTTATGGAGGCTATACGTGACGAATTTGTAAGAACTTCTGGAAAGGAAATCCCCATTAATACTGATGGGATGATGGCTGCAGTTATGGCTGAGCTGGGCTTTGATCCTGTAGAAATGGAGTTGTTGGGAGTGGTTTCCTACTTGCCGGGAATAATTGGACACACCATTGAGGAACTGAAGAGTGGCCAAATTGTGAGGGTTATTCCACCCATCATCACAGAATATACGGGACCACCAGAGAGACACCTGCCTGAAGAAAGAAAAAAAGCTAGTGAGTCCTAAAGCTATATATGGGGTTAATGGTTCACCTAAAAAATAATCTCCCTTTTATTCCTAATTCTGCAAAATGGGTGCAACTTAAACTCACTCTAGTCTGATGGTGGCTTGAGTTAGCATCGTTAAGTTTAGATGCTGATCAGAAAAATGGTTATTTATGCTCTTAGAATGTACCGCTGAGAAACAGTTTGAGACTTTTTTGGGAGGACATTAAAATGGATTTGTTTGAGGCCATTGAAGCTAGGCAGAGTATCAGGAAGTTTAAAGAGGATAGTGTTTCTGACAAGGATATTTTTGAACTCTTGGATATGGCTAGGAAGGCGCCTTCGGCTGAGAATGCTCAGCCTTGGGAGTTTATCGTAATTAGGGACCCAAGTGTTAAAAGTCAGATTATTGAGGCCCTTAAGGCGGGTATTGAAGACGAGGAGTTAAGTGGGTTTGTGCAAGATTTTTTGGTGCCAATGGTGAGTGGAGCGGTGGGTTTTCAGGTTAATGTGCAGGCGCTTATTAAGGGTGCGGGATACTATCCTCTTGTTAGCGCTCCAGTGTGGGTAGCGGTGTGTATGAGGGATCCGAAAGCTCTCTTTGAACCCTTTGGGGGAAAGTACGACAGGTATAGGGAAATTATTTCCATCTGGTTCATTTTAAGTGTGGGTGCTGCTGTTGAAAACCTTTTATTGTCCGCGGTTTCAAAGGGATTGGCGGCCTGCTGGACTGCGGGATTCATGTTTGCTGAGGAAAAGATTAAAAAAATTCTCGAAATTCCTGAGGGCATTAGGCTGGTTTCCATAATTGCTCTCGGCTACCCCGCTAGAACTCCGCCCAAAACTCCGCGAAAGGAGTTGGAAGAAATGGTTTATCTAGACAGGTATTCAAGGGTATATCCCGCTCCTCAGAGTTCCGATTATTCTAGTTAGGGTTACTTTTCTGGTACTCGTGGTATTTTACTAGGGCTTCGTAGGCGGCTGCGCCGTCTTGTGGAGTTTCATAGACCGGAATTCCTCTTTGCTTTAGTTCCTCGACTGCAGGGCTATCTTCTGGAGCGTATATATTTATTGCTATTATGGGTTTCTGATACTTGTCTAGGAGTTTTGCTAGTTCCTTTGCTAGTTGAACCTCCATTTGAGATGCCAACTCACCTATTTCGGGGAGATAGTGAATCTTACCGAAGGCTTCTCTCATGCCCGGTCCAATTAGTATTGCGCCGTCTATATTTTCTTTTTTGAGGAGAGTTTCCATGATTTCACTGAGAACCTTAGAATCAAAGGCTCCATCAGTGGTGTCTATGGGATTTCCCTTGCTCCAGTGTGGAGGTAAATACTGATCTAGGTACTGAACTTCTTCTTCAAGGAGGGGAGGAACCTCTATTCCTGCTTCTCCCAGATAGTCGCTAGTAACTACTCCCCATCCTCCACCTATTGTGAGTACGCCTACTTTTCTCCCCTTAGGTAGAGGCAGCGTGCTGAAGGCCGCGGCTATTCCCACCATTTGGTCGATGCTTTTCGCTCGGATTATGCCCGTCTGGCGGAAAACTGCTTCACATATTTCATTTGATCCTGCCAGAGCGCCCACATGGGCCATAGCTGCCTTCTTGCCCAATTCACTTGTTCCCGACTTGTAGAGTAGTAGTGGTTTTTTTCTTGTGGCTGTTTTGGCTGAATCCATAAATCCCCGCCCATCTTTAATTCCCTCTAGGTACATCATTATGACTTTAGTTTGGGGATCGTGGGTGTAATATTCAAGTAGCTCAGGTATCTTAACATCCGCTTCGTTTCCAGCGTTTGTGTATCTGCTCACTCCAATTCTGTATTTTTTTGTCCAGCCCATCATGGCAACTCCTGGGGAGCCTCCTTGAGTGATTATTCCCACATTTCCAAAGTTTGGCCTTATGGGGGAGAGAAGGGCGTGCATACTTACTGAAATGCTGCTTACTCCGTTGCAGTTCCCCCCCGTGAAACGCAGCTTGCCCCTTCTAGCTATTCTAACTGTCTCTTCCTCCAGTTTTTTTCCTTCGGGTGTCCTCACTTCAGAGAATCCCGCGGTGATTAGGATACATGTCTTAACATTATTGTCGACGCAATCCTGCATTACTTCAGGCACAAATTGTGCAGGCGTCACTATAACAGCTAAATCAACCTCTTCAGGTATTTCCCCCAATTTGGGGTAAGCCTTTATATTATGGTAGACCTTTTCTGAATGGGGATTCACGGCATAAAGTTTTCCAGTGTAGCCTCCGTCAATTATATTTTGGGCGATAATGCTACCAACACTCATAAGTCTCTTTGACAGCCCAATCATAACTGTTGTTCTGGCATGGTAGAGAGGGTGAAGCTGCTCAATTATCGAACTCAAAATCAGGCCTCCACCGAAAAAGACTTTTTAAGAGTAAAAATTTGTGTTTCACGAATGATGAATTGTTTCTTTTATTTTAAAACCCCATTTAATTTTTTAATGATTTCTGTAGCTTCACGTATAATGTTTTCAATAACTTCACTTACTGAGGGTATATTGTTTATTCTCGATACTACCTGACCCGCGCTAACCAGCCCGTTGACAACATCGCCGTCACGTTCCGAAGCCCACAGTCTTTCGTCCTTAAGCTTATTTAGCTCCTCCTCTGGTAGAACCCCCTCGGCTTCCAGCTTTATGATTTCTTCTGCTCCCTTATTCCTCAGACAGCGAGCCGGCCCGTAAACTCCCGGAGCGACCATATCACTCCATTCCCCAGATTCAACAATGAATCTTTTATAGTTTATGTGAAAATCAGACTCCCGGGTTGCAATAAAGCGTGTACCCATTTGAACTCCCTGCGCCCCTAAAGCTAGAGCCGCAACCAGAGTTTTTGCATCACAAATACCACCCGCCGCAACAACGGGTATCTTGACAGAATCCGTAACAGAGGGTATTAATACAAATGTGTGAACAGCCCTATTGGGTAGATGTGTATGACCCCCAGCCTCATAACCAGAGGCAATGACACCGTCTAATCCCATTTTCTCCATTTTTTTGGCATGGTACGCGGAGGGAACCACGTGAAAATGCAATAAACCCGAATCCTTTATTTTTTTGTGATACCGAGCCGGAGAACCAGCCGAGGTAATATATAGCACTAATCTTCTTTTTAAATCAGGGTCTTTTTCTCTTTCTTCAATCACGGTGTCTATGTAGGCATCTGTGGTTTTGAGCATAATATCGGGAACATGCTCCCCTACTGGCGTATTAATAGCGAAATTGTTTTTCGTTTTCTTCTTCACCGTGTGCATATACTCTCGAATTTTCTCTGAGGCAATTTCTGGCCCCACCGTCATTCCGGGTATGCTAATGGTTCCCAGAGCCCCAGCATTTGAAACAGCCGCAGCCAAGTTAACCGTACAATAGGGGCCCAGTCCAGCTTGGATTATGGGATATTCAATACCCAATAAATCACACAATTCGGTCTTGATTGATACCACCATAACATATTTACCCTCCAATGTTTCTAAACACAAAAAATGGGCTTTTAGGCACGCACTTGTTGCATGAGAGGCTAAGCTATATTGAAGCGGAAGGAAAAATAGAAGTTAATTAGATGACTGCCCTTTTTGGGTTTCCGGGTTAGATGGCTTGTTCCTTTTTTAACTGTTTTATCTCTTCTTCACTATAGCCTAGTTTAAGCAGGATTTCTTCGTTGTGTTCTCCAAGGTGGGGCGCGCGGAACTTGATTTCTCCAGGGGTCTTTGAGAACTTGATGGGGATGCCCACCTGTTTCAGCCTCCCCACTTCTGGATCGTCTAGTTCTATGACCATGTTTCTGGCTTTAACCTGTGGGTCGTTGAAGGTTTCCTCAAAGGTGTAAACGGGTCCTGCGCAGACATCGTTCTCCCAGAAAAGTTTCACCCACTCATCTCTGGTCTTTGTGAGGAAAATTTTTCTCAGCTCTTCTGTGACCTTGTCTAGCTTGTCGAGCCGCATTTCTCGGAAAGATTCGTCAATTTGGGCTAAATCCTCTCTTCCGATGGCTTTAAACATATTTCTCCAGAACTTATCCTCCAGGGAGCCTATGGAGATGTATTTTCCGTCCTTTGTTTGGTAAACATTATATATGGGCAGCGCTCCTGAGAGAAGCATTTCTCCCCTTTTTGGATTGACTTTTTCCACAAAGTATCTTGCCGCATGGACTGAGAGCCATGACACCACACCGTCAAGCATAGCAAAATCAATGTATTGCCCCTTGCCAGTTCTTTCCCGGGAAACTAGTCCTGCAAGAACTGAGAAGGCTGCAAACATGCCTCCTGAGAGATCAGCGATTTGTACACCGGGGATTACTGGAGGCCCGTTACGTTCACCAGTGATTCCCAGTATTCCCGCGATTCCAATATAGTTTATGTCGTGGCCGGGCAAATCCCTATATGGTCCGTATTGTCCGAATCCGGTCAGTGAGAGATAAACTAATCGCGGATTTATGTCTTCCAGCGTTTCGTAATCAATACCCAGTTTTTTCACAACTCCCGGCCTAAAGCTTTCTATGAAAATGTCGTAGTCGGCAACTAGCTTGTACAGGATTTCCCTAGCTTTTCCTGACTTTAGGTTAAGGGTGATACTCTTCTTGTTCCGATTCAGATAGTGGTGCATGGCGCTTTCCTTTCCCACTATGGGAGGGTACCAGCGAACATAATCACCCAGAAAGGGGTCTTCAACTTTGAGGACTTCTGCACCAAGGTCTGCCAGAAGCAGGGTGCAATAATCTCCAGGTAGAAGACGAGTGAGGTCCAAAACCTTAATACCATCAAGTGGCCCCATTGCCTAGACTTCCTTATTTTGTATTGGAGTATACCAATGATTAATTAGAGTATTTAATTCCAAGTAGAGAACGCTCTCATTAAAAGGCATATTAAGTTTTCGCAAACATAGATGCTATGGGAGCCAATCAAAAATTTTGAACCTGCCAAAATATCCATAAACATTGGCAGGTAACCTTACCCCTTGTCTTTTTTATATGTGGTTAATTACTTCGGTGACTTGGGATATGTCGGTACCGATGTGTAAGGCTTTTATTCCGGGGCAGGCTTTTATAGCTTTACTAATATTGGATAGGTGGTCATCTACGAAGAGCACTTCCTCACACTTTATTATTTTGCCCTCATTTTTTCGCAGGAGTTCTATAATTCTTAGAATGTTTTGGCCTTTATCATCCCAGTTGACTTGGGGATAAATAAAATAGTGGCTTAACCCAAAAAGCTCCAAACACTCGGCGACCCTGTTTGGCTCCCGATCGTTCATACTAACAAGCGAAATTAAAACGCCTTTATTCTTGAGGCTTTCCAGTGTTTGCCTTACACCATCAAAAAGACGAATGCTTTTCCCCTCAGAATCTCTTATCTCATTATCACTAACCCTCTTTAAAGGAGGCACAAGTAGGCTGGCCCAGTACCCGTAAGCCGCCCATAAGGTCTCATCAGCGTCAAAAATAACGAGTTTAATCATTGCAACCACTCTGCAAGCCACAGAAGAGCAATAGTCAGTAAAGGAACTCATATTTTTATTTCTTTTTGTAAAAAAAGTGAAACAGTCAAGGATATTCTTCCTTATTTTGGGTATATGGAGTAGTGGAACTGATTCTTGTGGTTTTGATCATCTTGGGGAGGTTGTCTCTACAAGCATTTCGTGTCGTTAGAGAAATCCTACTTAGGGGTAGTTTGCCTCTGTGAGATTGGGGATAAGATTTATTGTTTTGAGGGGTGGATGGTTTTTAATGTTTGGGTGTGAGTTCTATGTCTGTGATGCAGTATGCGTTTAGAAATTTTACGGTTATGTTGAATTTGTAGTTTCCGTTGAGGGCGGGTGTTTTTGCTATACAGCTTTCCCACAGTTCTTTTACCTGTTGCTCGTTTCTTATCCCCATTTTTTTCAGTTCTTCTTTTAGGGCTACTGCTTGCATTTTTTTGGTTTCGTTTTCTAGTTCCATTTTGTATTGCCACACTTCTGTCGTTGTCATTTTCACCACTATCAATATGGCGCCAAATTAATATTTTAAACTTTGCTATTTGGATTGTGAAAATCGCAAAAATATATGAAAAAATAGGCATAAATTAAATTTTTTTTAAGAAATATACATAATAAAGCCACTAAACCGCAGAACTTCGCACAAACCCTTTTTGACCATTTTGATATCAGAATATACAAATTAAAAAGTAAAAACAAGGCTAAAAGTATAAGAATTATTCATTTTTTCTTTTAATCCTTAAAGGTAATTTTTAATTTCGGTAACATTTGAGATGTCTGAACCTAAATGTAGAACTTTAATTCCGGGGCAGAGATTTTTCACATTAAAAATGTGTGCTTCGCTGTCATCCACAAAAATAATTTCTTCGTAATTGATTCTTTCTCCATGGTTCTCATAAATGGTTTTTAAGAGGTTTTTGACGTTCTCGCCCTTATCCCTATAATTCACTTGAGGATAGATAAAAAAGTCCAGTTCCAGCGTTTTCAGACACTCTTCAACCATATTCGGGTTATACTGGTTTGAACTGGCAATGGAAAGAAGTATACCCTTCTCCTTTAAGAAGTTTAGCAACTCTCTTACCCCCTCAAAAAGCCGCAACTTTTTACCCTCAGCATCCTCAAGTGAATTTAATCCCGTCCTCTTCAATGGGGGCTTAAGAAGGCTTGCAAATCCTCTGTCAATCGTCCAAAGGGTGTCGTCAGCATCAAAAATTACCAATTTAATCATAAAACCCACACAACAGCCCATCTTGATAAAAACGATTTAAGATTGCCTTTTTTTAAACTTTTGGAGAAGGAACCAAAAAATAAGATGAAATCAAAAACTAAAGGAAAGCTCTTAGAAGATGATCTCGATCTACAGTCAATTCTTCTAGAAACTTAACGCATATGTTAATTTTATATTTAACCTGTAGGCGATAGTTTGCCGACACTATTTGGATTTATGGTAGGCGTTAAAAACGCTTATTAAACAGTTTGAAGAAAACCACCTTCGTGACCTATGGGTACAGAAAAACCAAAGACAAGTAATGTTAAGGCTATTAAAGGTGGGACACTCATAGACAGCACGGGAAACGAACCTATTAGGAACTCGCTGGTTATAATCGAAGGTTCAAAGATAATTGAAGTAGGTCAGGTAGGCCAGATTAAGATTCCAAGCAACGCCAAGGTAATAGATGCAAGTGGACGGGTGGTGATGCCCGGCATCATCGATTGCCACACACATATCTCGTTCCCGGTGACACCCTTCGCCACTACAGGTTTTTGGGGTGTTAAAACTGCTATTTAGAAAGTTTGTTAACTTCCAACAGTTAACGATAAAGAAAAACCATTAAATCCATCATTCCTTAAAAACAACCACACACATAACATGTGTCGTGCAGCCGATTCCAGCCCAGCCCAGAATGCGGAGTTGAAGTTCGAAAAAGCCCAAAAAGAGAGTAGGTTCACAACTGGGAACATCATCCCACCGAAAGCAAGAGAGATGTGCCTGCTTCAACCGTTCCCCGGGAGAAAACCTCCCCATGAAACTTGAGGAAGACAAGTTACGCAAGGTTAACACTGGGTCAGAACGGCTCTGGAATACTCTCAAGCCGATTGGACTACTTTGGGCTGTTGTGGCAGCTAAGAAGTTGAAGCCGGCATAACAACCATAAGGGATATGAGCTCCACTGGACACGTTGATCTAGCAGTTAGAGATGCAATTAAACGCGGCAACAGTGTTTGACCCAGAATTTTTGGCAGCGACGCAGCCCTCACAATAACAGGCGGGCACATGAATGTTTTGAAAAACGGGGCGTAAAAAGTTTTTATTGTAAGTTGCTTGCTGGTTGGTTTTGTTTTTTGGAGCCCGGTTTCCTTTGTGTTTCTCTTTCCTTTGTTGTTCCTTCTTTTTCCAGAAGGGAGCCTTAATGAGGCTTATTTCCATGGGGAACCGGAAGCTCCTTTCCCTAGGGGAATTGTCCCTCAAAAAAAGGCCTAAATCCCAAAGTGCACTAAATTTTTATGCCCGAAAAACGTTAGATCGCTTGTATTTGACTTGCCCTTGGAGTATACTCAAAAGCAACGACCCACAGCTGATGGCGTGGAAGGGTGGATAAGGGTTGTGCGTGAACAAATAAGGGTTGGCGCGGATCAGATAAGGATGTGGGCCACAGGGGGGTTATGGAAACCACTCAACGGGCCTTAATTTGGGAGTATTCTGATGAGGGGATAAAGGCCATAGTAAAGGAGGCGAAAAAAGCGGGAAGGTTTGGCGCATCCCATGCGGTAGGCCCTCCAGAGGCCATAAAGGTATGTGTGGAGGAGGGTGTCAGAAGTAGTGAGCATGGAATATTTAGTGATGAGGAGTTCATTAAAATGATGAGTGAGGGGGGAACATAACTTGTTTTCACTATGGTGGCTTGCCAACCTCTTACTGCTCCCTACATGTCCCAAGTTATTAAGGATGTGGCCAGTAGGACGGTAATTGCTCATGAAAAACACTTAAGATGGCCAAAAAGGCGGGGTTAAGATAGCTTTGGGAATAGATTCTGGCTTGCCCTTTGGCAGCGTTCATGGTGAGGTTCAACATAAGGAGTTGGAGTTTATGGCAACTAGAGGGTTGACGGCGATGGAGAGCATTTGTTACTGCAATCAAAACAGCGGCAGAATGTATAGGGGTTGGAGATAGGGCAGGTACAATAGAGCCGGGCAAATTCGTGGATCTAGTTGTGATAGGGGGTAACCCTTTGGATAACATTAGGGTACTCCAGGAAAAGGGCTGTATAAAGATGGTGATGAAAGAGGGGAAAGTCTACGTAAAAAATCTCTAACCCTCCTTCTTCTTTTCTTAGGAAGTCAGGGCAACCCAAAAAGGTGTGAGCACTCCAGTTTTTACAATACGAACTATCTGAGAACGAACAAAAACGCCTCCACAAAAAAGCATTCTGAGCTGCTTTAAATGATTCTTTTTCATTTGTAGAGTTCAGGATTGGAGAATCGGATACGTGGAACGTTTCTCCCAATGGCAATCTGTTTATATACTCTTTTTTTATTTATGGTTTATTATAGGAATTTGTTTTTGTGGGGTATATGTTTTGGGATTTGTAAAGGTCGCAGAAGCTTCTGAGGTTCCTTCTGGCAAGATGAAAAAGGTTGAGCTTGAGGGAAAAGAAATTTTGATTGTTAACCTAGACGGCAAATACTACGCTATTGGGAACAAGTGCACCCATATGGGTGGAGATCTTTCTAAGGGTTCATTATCTGGAAACATGGTCACCTGTCCCAGACACAAGGCAACATTCGATGTAACCAGTGGTAAAGTTGTTTCGGGCCCCAAATTCCCTCTCAGCCCTAAGATCAAGGATGAAAAATCTTATAAGGTCAAATTGGAAGGAAACGACGTTCTGGTATCAACTGAATAATTAGTGGAAATATTCACCCATTTTTCTTTTTTGTAAACCTTTTTGGTATGTCATATTTAGGAACAGTTCTTGGAATAATTTTTTGCAAAATGTTTAAAAAATGGTTGTAATTCCTTAATTTGAAGGAGAGGAATTGCTGTGAAGCTGTCTAAGCGTATGGAGAAGATTTCTGGTTCAGGGACTATTCGAATGCTGGAAATTGCCAAGGAGCTGGAGCAGAAAGGAAGGAGAGTGATTCATTTGGAGGTGGGTGAACCAGATTTTGACACTCCTCAGCATATTAAGGAGGCGGCTATAAAAGCAATGAATGAGGGGGTTGTGAAATACACAAGTAGCAAGGGGATAACGGAACTGCGTGAGGCAATAGCTTGGGATGTTCAGAGAAGAACTGGAGCCGAAATTAACCCTAACCAAGTTTTGGTAACTCCGGGAGGGAAACATGCTATTCTCTGTGCTGCTTTTTCTCTTATAAATCCGGGTGATGAGGTTTTGATTCCGGTTCCAGTTTGGCCCAGCTACAAAGACATTGTAGAAATGGCTGAGGGTGTGCCCAAGGAGGTGTTTTTTGGGGAGGATTACTCTATTAATGAGGAGGCAATCAAGGAAGCCATAACAGATAAGACCAAAGCAATAATCATAAATTCTCCCAACAACCCCACTGGCGGTGCACTAACAAGGGAAGAAATGAAGGTAATCGTGGACATAGTGGCAGAAAATGGTTTATACGTTTTTTCGGACGAGATTTATGACGCGTTAACCTATGATGGATTCAGAAACACGAGTATCTTAAGCTTCCCAGAAATTCGGGACCAAGCCGTGTATTTTCACGGCTTTTCGAAGACCTATTCTATGACTGGTTGGAGACTGGGATACGCTGTAGCACACCCAAAAATAGTTGATGCCATGTCCAAGATACAACAGAATTCAACCACTTGCGCCACCAGTTTTGTGCAGAAGGCCGCTGTGGAAGCCCTTAAAGGATCGCAGGAATGCGTAGAAGAAATGAGAAAAGAATATGATAGGAGAAGGAAGGTTATTGTTAAGGCCCTAAATCAGATTGATGGAGTATCGTGTCTCATGCCTAGGGGGGCATTCTATGTTTTTCCAAATATTTCAGAGTATTCCAAAGACAGTTTTCAAGTGGCAGAAAAATTATTGGAGAGCAAGGGCGTGTGCCTCACTCCGGGCAGGATTTTCGGAAGCAATGGTGAGGGACACCTCAGGATAAGCTACGCGGCTTCGCTGGAAGATATAAAAGAAGCAATAAAAAGACTAGAAGAGTTTCTACACTCACTATAATTAAAAGACTCTTTTGGCAAACGAAGGGAAGAGTGGGAAGCTCATTTACTCTATTTGTGTTCCGTTTCTTTGAGATAATCTAAATATAAAACAGCTAAGATAACTCCGGGAATCGCTGCCGCAATAACGACTATGGATATTATGGTGAAGGGGTGAAGGTAACCAAATATTTTTAATGTGGCGGCTAAAAGAGAACCCAGAACGGCAAAAGACAGGATTAATATCCAGACACCTAGAGAACCGTATTTTTCCAGTCTCCAAAAAATGTTTTCAAGCATTCTCTCCACCACTTTTCTCCTCAACTCCAGTTAAAATGAAGGCTGTGGCCAAGCTGGTGGCCAGCCACACGAGAGCTAGGAACAGAAACACAAAGCTGAGACCTTCGTACCAAGGTGAAAACATTTGCCAAAATGAGATGGAGGGATTGAGTAAGCCCCATGAATAAAGGATGTAACCATTTAAAGTGTCAAATATTCCGAGAATTAAAGCAATTATGCATATGCTGGGTGCCACCAGTTTAATAATCCATTTGAACCATTTTGGAACTTTTAGCTGGGAGCTACTGTTAATGTAGCCTATGGCGTTGTCTGCTCCCCAAACCCATCCCACAGCCATCAACTCTACAAGAATGACAGAGGTTAGGCCGAATCCCACCACCCACCAGTAGGAAAGCGAAGTCAGATAATAACCCCAAGGAAACATAGAGGTCAAACTGAATGGAGTACTGGCCAGAAAACCTGCAGCTACAAAGAAGGCTAAAAATTTTCTTTTACTGAAGCTAAACTTGGTTTCCAAAGTTTCCTTTATGGGTTCTATGATTAAGGATAGCCCCAAAACACCAACGATGAAAATGAGGGTGTAGAAGAGGAAGGCCAAACCTTTGCTAACTATAGGCCCCATCACGCGTTCCATAACTGCGAAGCCCGCCGACCAGCCTAAGAAGGGAACGGCGGGAAAGCCGAGAATCCCAATGGGCAAAATTGAACCTAACAAATTAATGAGTCCGCTTCCCCCATTCATAGTGAAGAATACCAAACCTCCAAGAAAAATCAATCCAGCGCCTGAAAGGGAGATAATAATCGAGTAGGAAGTCAGGTATTTACTGCCCTCGGGAATTTTGCCAGAATAAAAGCTGAGAATGCCAAGCCCAGCTCCCAGATTAAAGAATATGACAGTAATCAGGGTTCGCCAAGACGAGCCGCCAAGAAAAACTGCGGGACTAAAACCCAGATAAAAGTTCAAGCCCGGATTTATTCCACCCGGAAGGAATACAGTTAGCACAAAAATAACAAACAAGACAATGGCTAGTGTGGGTAAAAGGATTTTAAAGGCTATTCTCCTCACTCTCGAAGCCCAAGAAGTTTTCAAAAGAATTAGAAAGATTGAAACCCATATTATTGCTAAACCCACCACAGTGATGAGAGGGGAGGAAAAGAGAAAGAAAAAGTTTACAAAATCAAGGCTGCCCTGCAAAGGATTAAGCCAATTGGTGAGGGGATAAAAACTGGTCAATGAGTAATAGGCAAAACCCGCACACCAGCTAAGAATAGCACTCAGCTCAACGAATAGCCAGAAGGCGTTTACTACAGCGAACCAACCGAAGAATTCAAGCTTAGAATTTATCATCTTCAATGACTTGGGAAAAACCGATTTAGACCAAAAGCCAAGAACTAGTTCAACCAGAATTACAGGAATACCCAATCCAAGGAGTAATATGAGGTAAATGAGGATAGAAGGCCCCCCGCCTATTTCAGCAACTTCAAAGGGCCAACTCCAGAAAATCGCAAATGCAGCCATTATTCCAAAGACTAAAAGCGCCAAACCGTAACTTCTATCCTGCATCCTAAAACACGTCCCAAAAAGTTGAGTCAAAATTACTCCTCAATATTCGTATCAGCACTTATAAATAATTAGGGTAAACCCTATACGTTTGCCCTTTTAATACACAGGAACGAAAAAAAGTTTTCCTAGCAAAAAAACAACATGTAAAAATTATCAAAGTGAGGAGTAATTAGCATCAAAGAAAAAATAACTTTTACCCAGAAAATTGAGTGTATTTAAAGATTAGATTAGCGATAATCTTGCTTATTTCAAGGTTCCAAATTTAAAAGACTTGTAGAGTGTAATCTGCTACACATGTATAGCCCACACTTTTCTTGGGTTTCATGAAAATTAAGGATATTATTAATGTTTAGTAGGAAGAAATATCAGGGGGGACTTCCTAGAAGAAAATGTTAATTTATCTGAAATATTGCATAGAATAGTGGAAGGAGTGTTTGAAGATTTGAGGGATAGAAGTCCTGCTGCGATTGGATTTTATCCGGGAAATAAACAAGCCCTTAGTGAAATGATTAGGGAGTGTTATCTTAGCGAGTTTGGACCAAGGAGTCTTCCCAAGGTCAACCCTAGTGGCCCTAGGAGGATTATTGCGTGTGTTTCTCCCCACGCGGGTTATTACTATTCGGGACCAGTTGCAGCACACCTTTACAAAGCTATTGCTGACGATGGAAAACCAGAATCATTTGTTTTGGTAGGCCCCAGCCATATGGGTTATCCTGGCGCTTCAATCATGGTTGAGGGCAACTGGATAATGCCTGGAGGAAGAGTCCCTGTGGACACCGCACTGGCTAAGGCAATAATAAGCAATGCCCCGATAATTCTGGACGATGCCAGTGCCCACAGTGAGGAACATTCTCTCGAGGTGCAACTTCCATTCCTGCAAGAACTGTATAAGGATTTGAAAATAGTCCCAATAGCTTTGGGAATGTCCGATTGGGAAACCTGCGAAGAAGTCGGAAGAGGAGTGGCCGCAGCAATCAAAGAAGAAAAAGCAAACGCAATAATAATCGCCAGTACAGATTTAACCCATTACGGAGCAATGTACGGCTACACCCCCGCGGGAACAAAACCAATCGAGAAAATCATAAAGTGGGTTCACGATACTGATGGAGAAATAATTAGTAAAATTGAAGCCCTAGACGCCCAAGGTCTACTCACCCTAGTTCGAACAAAAGACCTCACCATGTGTGGCGCAGCACCCGTAACCAGTGCCATAGTAGCCGCGAAGGAACTGGGTGCCACAAAAGGAATAAAACTCCAATACGCAACAAGCTACGATATTAGAGGAAGCTCAGACGCCATAGTAGGATACCTCTCAGCCATAATGATAAAATAAAAAAGCTGGGAAACCCGCAATTCGCACACCGTAACAATTTTCCTTTCTTAGAGTATTCATTGTCTCTTAAGGTTCTCAAATCCATGTGCGTTTTACTTCTTTTATCTGGTCGAAGTGGATGTCATCGGAAAGTACCTTTGCTTGGTCAATTATGGCTGTGGCGACAAATTATGCAGTCTCCCATAAGTATGGGGCACATTTAAGGCAATTCCGTTTAAATATTTTGAGCGAGAGCTTGTCTTCGTTGTTTTATGCCTTTTTTTCTCCGGCGAACGAAAAATGTTCAACAAAAAACCGGCTGTATAATACTTTAGTGTTTCTCTCTGTTTTTCTATTTCTTTTTTATCTCCTCCGCCTCGCCAAATTTCGAGTATTTGCCAACCATTTCTTCGAGCTTGGGAACAACTCTAAAAAGTAAACCTTCTTTGGTACACTCTACCAATAACTCGTCCCCTTCTTTAATTCCAAGTTTTTCTCTAAACTTTTGGGAATGTGGTTTGACCCCCTTCTTGTAATCTTCACAGTAGATCGCATAGAAAATGCCTCACATAGTTGAAGAAGTACGGGTATAATTCATAAATTTGTCCTATCTAAGAAAAAATAGGGTAAAAGAGAAATTCACAGAAAAAAGTAATGTAATCTCATATCACAAACTTTCACACGTAACCTCCTACCCTACCGAAGCAAGTATTGGAGAGAGGAATTTAAAGAAATTGTTTGCAGTGAACCACCTCGCCCTAACGGACGGGGCTTCCAGCGTTTAGAGTAGGCTTTACGCCCATCTCCTCATCTGCTGGTTCGGGGG
>JAHQXB010000052.1 GCA_029856435.1 Candidatus Jordarchaeia archaeon | reverse complement strand
GTTTTAATCGAACCATAGTGGAATTGAGACTATTCTTTTTTTCAACTTGCATGTCTACTCAACCTCAGTTTTAATCGAACCATAGTGGAATTGAGACGGGATTAGGGTGCGAAGCTCTTCGAGGCTCAGTTCGTTTTAATCGAACCATAGTGGAATTGAGACTTAAAAAATAAGAGAAAGTCCTATTGGACTCTCTCACAGTTTTAATCGAACCATAGTGGAATTGAGACTATGAAAAAACCTGAAGATTAAAATTGCAAGGTTAAGGTTTTAATCGAACCATAGTGGAATTGAGACTTTCTATTTCTGATATTCTTTTTTCAAAACTTTCTTTCAGTTTTAATCGAACCATAGTGGAATTGAGACTGCACGTATTTTCGTAATAATGTAGTTTCCATTTTTTGTTTTAATCGAACCATAGTGGAATTGAGACTTTATTTAAATCTTCGAGAGATTTTTCGCCTCTTGGGTTTTAATCGAACCATAGTGGAATTGAGACTTAATTAAAAGTAATATTAAAGGCTGGAGGGTGTTCCGTTTTAATCGAACCATAGTGGAATTGAGACTCATAGATTTTATCTAATAATTTTTTATTATTCATTTGTTTTAATCGAACCATAGTGGAATTGAGACGATTCTGATTTACTTAAATTTCTCTGCTTCAAAATTGTTTTAATCGAACCATAGTGGAATTGAGACCAAAGAATGTAACGACCTCTATTGACCCGTCGTTACGGTTTTAATCGAACCATAGTGGAATTGAGACTAATATTAGTATCCCCATCAAAGACATTAAAGTGAATATGAGTTTTAATCGAACCATAGTGGAATTGAGACTGTAATCGCTTGCTCAAGAATGGCATCTGCTGTAGAATTGTTTTAATCGAACCATAGTGGAATTGAGACTCATTTTCAAGCTCATAGATTTTATCTAATAATTTTTGTTTTAATCGAACCATAGTGGAATTGAGACCGTTACGCCTAAATGTCCTGTTTACTCCACCAGAGATGGTTTTAATCGAACCATAGTGGAATTGAGACATACCTGATATTTATCTGGGTATCACCCCCAGAAAAAGTTTTAATCGAACCATAGTGGAATTGAGACCTCTCTCAGCAAATGATACAAACCATCGCCCTTCGTTCCGTTTTAATCGAACCATAGTGGAATTGAGACTCTCATAAAAAACAGGAGAGACACCTGATATTTATTCAGTTTTAATCGAACCATAGTGGAATTGAGACAATTAAATTCTTTCCCAGTATTTCCGCAGCTTTCCTGGTTTTAATCGAACCATAGTGGAATTGAGACTTCGTATTGCTGGTTCGTATTGCTTTTTCTTGGAAATCGTTTTAATCGAACCATAGTGGAATTGAGACTTCTGGAAAAATGTTGAGTAAGAGACCCTGTTGTTTCTGTTTTAATCGAACCATAGTGGAATTGAGACATTTACCAGCATGACCGTTGCCTCAGCAGGTGAGTTCGTTTTAATCGAACCATAGTGGAATTGAGACTTAATCTTAGCCATTTAAAGTCCCGTTCTTTGGGAGTTTTAATCGAACCATAGTGGAATTGAGACTCTCCTTTCCCCCGGAGGCTGAGAGGAAAGGAGAGTTGTTTTAATCGAACCATAGTGGAATTGAGACGATTTCTTCTTTTTCGTCTTCCATTAAGGAGTAAAAAAGTTTTAATCGAACCATAGTGGAATTGAGACCATTGTTACCTTGAAATAACCTGTTAATTCCACCTGAGGTTTTAATCGAACCATAGTGGAATTGAGACGATCCTTAAAAAAACAATTTTCACAATTTTTCATTTTGTTTTAATCGAACCATAGTGGAATTGAGACACTGCCACTACAATGGCCTATTATAATATCGTCATAGTTTTAATCGAACCATAGTGGAATTGAGACGGAATTTTCCCCTATTGAAAAAAATCGAGAGGGTCAAGGTTTTAATCGAACCATAGTGGAATTGAGACTTAAAGTATCATTCCAAACATCTGAGTATATCTTAAGTTTTAATCGAACCATAGTGGAATTGAGACCCTGATGAGGAGATTTCACCTACGGCAAGGATTGTTGTTTTAATCGAACCATAGTGGAATTGAGACTAGAATTTATATATTCGTTGTTTAATCTGAGATACTGTTTTAATCGAACCATAGTGGAATTGAGACTGTCGAAGACTTTCTTGTTATCTAAATAGACCTTGAGAATAGTTTTAATCGAACCATAGTGGAATTGAGACATAAAATTAAAGTTGTTATTCGTTTTTGAAAAGCTAAGTTTTAATCGAACCATAGTGGAATTGAGACAATCTGAGATACTGCTCAGTATATTCTAAACGCAATATGTTTTAATCGAACCATAGTGGAATTGAGACGAGTATTCCTTTTTTTACACGGTAACCTTCTTTGAAGTTTTAATCGAACCATAGTGGAATTGAGACTATTTAGGAATTTTCCCCTATGAAAAAAACCGAGAAGGTTTTAATCGAACCATAGTGGAATTGAGACTTAAAATTCTGTAATATTGAATAATTTTCCTTATTAGGGTTTTAATCGAACCATAGTGGAATTGAGACTCAAAAAATCTGAAATATTTTAATGAACTATCTTTTAGTTTTAATCGAACCATAGTGGAATTGAGACTGTGCTTACCTGTGTGTGCATAATTAGATCCCGAAAGTTTTAATCGAACCATAGTGGAATTGAGACAGACTCTCTCAGCAAAAGTTACAAACCACCGCCCCTCAGTTTTAATCGAACCATAGTGGAATTGAGACTGTCCCAATGGGTTCTTATATGAGGCGACTCTGCACAGTTTTAATCGAACCATAGTGGAATTGAGACTCTAAGATAATAATAATCATTTTTCTTAGGGCTGCGGTTTTAATCGAACCATAGTGGAATTGAGACCGAGGCAACTCTACATGTTGTTGCCTCGGATATATTAGTTTTAATCGAACCATAGTGGAATTGAGACTTTTGCATTTTTAAAACTCCTCTTTTTGTTAGTTTTGTTTTAATCGAACCATAGTGGAATTGAGACGCGACCCTCTCGGCGAACGTGACAACGTCCACTGTTGTTTTAATCGAACCATAGTGGAATTGAGACGAAACACCACACTGTATATTCTAGACGTGGTGTCCCAGGTTTTAATCGAACCATAGTGGAATTGAGACTTCCTCCAGGGACAGTTGCCTATCCGAGGCAACTCTGTTTTAATCGAACCATAGTGGAATTGAGACCTGCGTAATTTCTGGCAAATTTTAATGATTCTGCCATGTTTTAATCGAACCATAGTGGAATTGAGACTTTCTCAACTCCACATTAAATTTTCTCTCCCTTCCCCCGTTTTAATCGAACCATAGTGGAATTGAGACTCTTTCTTCAATGCTACTAAAACGCATTGCCAAGATGTTTTAATCGAACCATAGTGGAATTGAGACTAAGTCGGTGTTGTTGTTATTATAAAAATCATAGTAAGTTTTAATCGAACCATAGTGGAATTGAGACAGTGTAACCATAATAGCCACTGTACTCCAAATACAGGGTTTTAATCGAACCATAGTGGAATTGAGACCGATAAGTTTTATCGTCAAATATGTTTCGGTGATCTTGTTTTAATCGAACCATAGTGGAATTGAGACCATTTTGTTTTTAGTTTCAATTAATTTCTAATGCAAATGTTTTAATCGAACCATAGTGGAATTGAGACCTAAATCTAAATAAGGAAGGAATTACAAAAAAAGCCGTTTTAATCGAACCATAGTGGAATTGAGACAAACATAGCCTAAAGCCATTTGTGGCGACCAAATGAGTTTTAATCGAACCATAGTGGAATTGAGACAATACGCCCTGTTAGTTGTTTTATCAAATCTTACTTGGTTTTAATCGAACCATAGTGGAATTGAGACTCAGCCTTAAGGCATCGGAGCATCTGTTATTATTTCGTTTTAATCGAACCATAGTGGAATTGAGACTTGTCTTTATGATAGGTAAGTGTTGTAAATAACTTAAGTTTTAATCGAACCATAGTGGAATTGAGACGATTCAAATAAATGATCCTTCGAAACAATATAACCATGTTTTAATCGAACCATAGTGGAATTGAGACATCTAAATATCAATGCAAATGTCTTTTTCACGATCAAGTTTTAATCGAACCATAGTGGAATTGAGACAAGGAATTACAAAAAAACCCGCGTCTGCGGGGTTTAAAGTTTTAATCGAACCATAGTGGAATTGAGACTTGAATAAGTTTCATCAATCCAATTCTGTGGATGTCGGTTTTAATCGAACCATAGTGGAATTGAGACTTGATAAATTTATTTCGAAATATTTACCAAAGCGATTCAGTTTTAATCGAACCATAGTGGAATTGAGACCAACGCAAAGCGAAATCGGGCAAGCTATGACTTGCTTGGTTTTAATCGAACCATAGTGGAATTGAGACATTTGCATCCACCTCTGGAAATTCTAAATCTATAACGTTTTAATCGAACCATAGTGGAATTGAGACATAAACTGGAAAACGAGCTCGCCAGCAATATGATAAGTTTTAATCGAACCATAGTGGAATTGAGACAGGTTCTTCAAACTTTGGATTCTCGTCGTTAAAATAGTTTTAATCGAACCATAGTGGAATTGAGACGCTTGCCATTTATAGTTGTATTTTTCCTGAAATTCTGTTTTAATCGAACCATAGTGGAATTGAGACTGACGAATTTGAAAACTTGTGTTTTTTCAACTGAAGTTTTAATCGAACCATAGTGGAATTGAGACTGTTAAAACTCCAATAATGTAACCAAATATGTAAAAAAGTTTTAATCGAACCATAGTGGAATTGAGACATTTCTAAATTTTTTAATATATTCCCAAGCCTCTACAAGTTTTAATCGAACCATAGTGGAATTGAGACAACTTAATTTATCTGTAGCATTCTTTGAACTTGTTGTTTTAATCGAACCATAGTGGAATTGAGACGCTATGACTTGCTTGGTTTCGCTTTTTTTGTTTTTAAAGTTTTAATCGAACCATAGTGGAATTGAGACAAAAAGCGGTGCGGTGCGATTATTTAAGAAAATATCGTTTTAATCGAACCATAGTGGAATTGAGACACGTCTGAAATCTCTACCGGTGTCTATTCGAATAACAGTTTTAATCGAACCATAGTGGAATTGAGACTCCGATATTTCCTTTGTAGGAATAAACTCAACTTTTGTTTTAATCGAACCATAGTGGAATTGAGACTCTATCAACTTTTGGTTCATTTCTGGAAGGGAAATAGTTTTAATCGAACCATAGTGGAATTGAGACAATACATAATCTGTACTACCATCTGCTCTCACATATGTTTTAATCGAACCATGGTGGAATTTAGACCTTTAGTGCACAGTGCTTAGAACAATGTGCATAGCGTTTTATTGAAAAGGTTTTGACCGA
>JAHQXB010000148.1 GCA_029856435.1 Candidatus Jordarchaeia archaeon | reverse complement strand
GAGTACACTTTTCTTCATAAAACATCACATTTCCTCCAGTTAACTCTGTGAAATATCCTCTTCCAATAATATATTTTTTTTCCACCGCACTAAAATTTTGAGGGGCGGAGTTGGAGAACAAAAATGATAAAACTAATCTTTTCAAGAGGACAGAACTCGTTATTAGACTGTTCTGTGGATAAAATATATTAATAATAAAACCGTGAAATAAGTTCGCAGTTATGTTAAAAGCTGTTAATACGGCTTTTTTATTCTTTCTAGATTTTATTAGCAAGAATATCGGGAAACCAAAAGTGGTCAGAGGAATAAATATGGGATTTAGGTGTTTGAATTGAAGATTAACGTAGGTCAGGCTGTTGACCTCAGCCATAAGATTCGATTAGGAATGACCGTTTACCCCGGAGATCCGGAACCGCGAATCAAGAGGGTTAAAGAATTGATTAAGGATGGTGTAAACTTTAGCGATGTTGAGATGGGAGTTCATACCGGAACTCATGTGGATGCACCGATCCATTTTATTGAAGGTGGTGCAGGTGTTGATGAGTTACCAACAGAACAATATGTTGGAGAAGCAGTAGTATTGGACTTGTCTTATAAGCCCTTCGGCTCTGCTATTACCGAGAAGGATCTTAAACGCTTCAAGAAGCTCATAAAAAAGGGTGATATTGTACTTCTATATACGGGGATGAGTACCCATTGGAACGAGAAAAGGGCTTCCACCAACTACACTTATATCGGTGAGGATGCTGCTAAGTGGCTTGTGGATAGGGGGGTGAAAACTGTGGGAATAGACTTTTTAAGTGTTGAAAAGTACGGGGCTAAGGAACCTAAGACCCACAGAATTCTTTTGGGGAGCGGTGTTACAATAATTGAGTCCCTAAACAGTGAGTTGAAACATTTCGTGGGTAAGAGAATTTTTCTGGTTTGCCTACCGTTGAAGATTGAGGGAAGTGACGGAGCTCCCGCTAGGGCTATAACATACACTTTCGAGTGAGGGAGGTAATAAATGAAGCTTAAACCTCGAGGAGTAATAGTACCCATGTTAACTCCACTTTTAACCAGCGGGAAACCAGATATTGGGGCACTCAACAGTCACATAGACTATTTGGTGGAAGGCGGGGTTTATGGGCTATTCCCGCTTGGTACCGCGGGAGAATTTGCACTTCTATCAAAAGAGGATAGACTTAAAATAATTAAAGCTACTGTGGACAGAGTAGGCGGGAAACTGCCCGTTTATGCAGGGGTTTCTGACCCTAGCACCGATAATGCAGTAGATTATGCTAAGGCGGCCAAAGATTTTGGAGCTGAGGCTGTTGTTGCCACCGCACCCTACTATTTTAGGACTGATGAAGAAGGACTTTACAACCATTTCACAGCCATAGCTAATGAAGCAGACATCCCGTTGATAGTTTATAATATTCCAAGCTGGACCTATCAGCCGGTACCCGTCTCTGTAGCTGAAAAACTGGCCGAGCAAGAACTTATAATCGGTATGAAGTACACTACTAATGACTTGCACTCTTTTCAGAAGTATATCCGAGCACTGAGCAGTAAAATGTCCATGCTAATAGGTGCTGATTCACTGTTCTATTCAGCCCTTGAACTTGGAGCTGACGGAGGCGTGCTGGGTGGTGCAAACGTGGCTCCAAAAATCTTCACCGAAATCTACAATGCATATGTAAGAGGAAATAAAGAAGCTTCTATGAATGCTCAGAAAAAAATTCTGCCATTAGTAGATGTTATGGAGTTGGGAAGTTTTCCTTCATCCCTCAAAGAAGCCATGAGATTGATAGGACGACCTTTAGGAGGAGTTAGAAGACCACTCACACCCTTATCCGAGGTTGATAGTAGAAAGGTGGCTGAGGCTCTCAAACTTGTAGGCCTAATTTAATTTGAAAACAAACAACCATAAGCAACTTAAACAATGTGGGAGATGTCATAATATGGTTGATTCAAATCGCTATGCGCCAGGCCACCCCGGTTTATCCCCAAAATGGACATCCAGTGCTAAAAGTGGAGTGGGGACCTCAGCCACTTTTGAAAGCCGGGTCTGGTTTACTCTCTCTTATGGAATCATTAATGAGGTTTACTATCCCAGCATTGATCAGGCTAACACCCGAGACATGGAGTTTCTAGTATCCGACGGTTCAAATTTCTTTTCAGAAGAGAAACGGGACACAGTGCATGAGATTCTACCCCTGATGCAAGGTGTTCCAGGATATCGGCTTACTAACACTTGCGAAGAGGGAAAGTACCGAATAATTAAAACGGTTATTACAGATCCGCGGCGGGATGTTTTGCTCCAGGGCGTAGAGTTTGAACCTCTTCAAGGCGATTTATTGAATTATAATTTATACGTGCTTTTAGCCCCACATATTGCTAATCGGGGTTATGGCAATAATGGGTGGATCGGTGAATATAAGACGGTGCCCATGCTTTTTGCTCAGCGTGGAGACACTACCCTAGCGCTTGCCTGCTCAACACCCTTCAACGCCATGAGTTGCGGATATGTAGGTTTCAGTGACGGGTGGCAAGACATAAAAGCGCATTATAAAATGACCTGGTTTTACTCTGCAGCACCATATGGAAATATCGCTTTAACTGGAGGTATTAACCTTCAAGAGTGTAAAGGACGTTTTGTCGTGGCTCTAGCTTTTGGGCGTGATGCTGAAGAAGCAGGGCATCTGGCCCGTGCGTCTCTACTCCAAAATTTTGATGGTGCTGTTAAGGATTATATAACTGGATGGCAAATGCTGCAAGCACGGTGCCTTGACCTCGGAGAGATTGATGAGAGTGGTTTCAACCTTTTTCGGGCAAGTGTTGCAGTTTTGAAAACTCATGAAGCCAAACGTTTCCACGGCGGTATGATTGCCAGTTTATCTATTCCCTGGGGTGCTTCTAAGGGAGATGAGGATCTGGGTGGCTACCATCTGGTCTGGTCTCGCGACCTTGTTGAAAGCGCAGGTGGTCTTCTCGCTGCAGGTGATACCGAAAGCACCCGCCAGACACTTTTGTACCTCATGACTACCCAGAATAAGGATGGTCACTGGCCGCAAAACATGTGGATTGATGGCACCCCTTACTGGGAAGGTGTTCAAATGGATGAGACTGCTTTTCCCATCCTTCTTGCAGATGTTTTGAGGCGAATGGACGAATTGAACGATTTGAATCCTTGGAGCATGGTTCGCCAAGCCGCTAGTTTTTTGGTATGTAACGGTCCCGTGACACAACAGGACCGCTGGGAAGAAGAGGGAGGCTATTCCCCACTCACCATAGCTGTGGAGGTTGCAGCGCTTCTTGCTGCTGATTTTGCCGACTTGAACAATGAACCCAAAATAGCGGAATATCTGCGTCAAACAGCGGACAACTGGAATGAAAATATTGAACGATGGACGTATGTGAAGACTGAAGATATAAGCAAATGCTGTGAAGTGTGTGCAGAAAATTGTAGCATTGCTGAACGGCTTGGTATAGAGGGTATCTATGTCCGTATCACGCCTTTTAATGTTGCAGAAGCGGCTTCGCCCAAAGAGGGTTTTGTCCCGATAAAGGATCGAACCTTATGGGCTTTTGGTGAGAAGACTCATTACATAGTTAGTCCGGATGCTTTGGCATTAGTGCGTTTCGGCCTGCGTGCGCCTGATGATCCGCGTATTATTAATACGGTTAAGATGATTGATGCTACACTTAGAACTGAAACAGCTACGGGTCCTGTTTGGCACCGTTATAATCAAGACTGTTATGGGGAACATGAGGATGGGAGACCTTTTGATGGAAGTGGTGTGGGGCGAGGGTGGCCACTTTTAACTGGAGAACGTGCTCATTATGAGTTGGCTCGGGGCAATATAAAGGAAGCATGGAGACTGTTGAAGGTTATTGAAAAACAGACCTGTTCGGGGAAACTTATTTCAGAGCAGGTTTGGGACGCTCCAGATATTCCGGAGCGAGGATTGTTTAATGGGCATCCTTCGGGCTCGGCTATGCCATTAGCGTGGGCTCATGCGGAGTACATTAAGCTTCTACGCTCTCTGCATGACGGGAAAATTTTTGATATGCCGCCTCAAACGGTACAACGCTACCAGATAGAGCGAATTACTTCTCCTTTCTCAGTGTGGCGGTTTAATAATAAGATTCACATTATCCTAGCTGGAAAAATTCTCAGAATAGAAGTGTTGGCTCCAGCGATTGTCCACTGGAGTTTTGACCGTTGGAACACAGTGCAGGATACAAAAACAGTGGATACGGGGCTGGGGGTTTACTTTGTGGATCTGCCAACTGACAAGTTAGTTAACGGAGATAAGGTGATTTTCACTTTCTTCTGGTTTGAGGCCGGCAAATGGGAAAATGTGGACTATGAGGTGGAGGTTCTGGAGGAAAAGAGGGGATAGTGGAATATATGGACTGTTTCCCAAGTTTTAATAATAACGTATAGTAGTTCATTATTTATGGAGGAATGGGTATGGAATTGAAAATAAAGGATGTGAAATCGGCGACAGTAGTTGGGAACTATTATTGGACTTATGCTAGGGTATATGCGGGTGACATTTATGGGACTGGTGAGGGCTTTTTTGCTCCGGCGCTTGAAAATGTTATTAAAGAGTTTGGGCGGGTCATAATTGGCGAGAATGCTCTAGACTTGAACCGCTTATTTGAGAAAATGCATTGGGCGGCGGTCCCATCGGGAGCTTATGGAGCTGACTATCATGCCATCTCCGCCTTGAACATAGCGCTTTTAGACCTAGTTGGAAAACACCTAAACGTGCCAGTTTACACTTTGCTTGGTGGAAAATATGTAAATAAGGTGAGGGTATATGTAGACACCCACGCCGGGGAAGCCTTGGAAGCTATGGATTCAGTGTTATTACCAATCACGCCGAAATGGATGGAGGAAATGGGAAAGTCGGTGGAAGAGACTGGGGTCCCCGCTCATGGTAGGGCCGCTGTAGACTCCTTCAGTAATATGTACACTGTTGAAGCCTACGCAAAGAGAGCCAAGCAGATGAGGGGTGAGGGATACACAGCTATAAAGTTTGACCTTGATGTGCCTACCCCTTATACTAAAGTGTATAATAAAGAATCGGGAGCCCTTACCAATAAAGAAGTGATGTATTTGGCGGAACTGGTGGGCGGCGTAAGGGAAGCTGTTGAAGATGACGCGGATATTTTATTTGATTTACACTGGAGGTTTAATGTTGATAGCGCTATAAGACTAGCGAAGGCAATTGAGAAATATCATGTAATGTGGCTGGAGGACCCTGTTCCGCCAACTAATCCGGAGTTAATGGATGTTGTAGCAAGCAGTACCAGTACACCTGTAGCTACGGGGGAAAACCTTTATACAAGATTCGAGTTTCAGAAGGTGCTTGATACTAATATCCGGATAATAACTCCTGACCTTTTGAAGACAGGAGGTCCTCTTGTATCAAAGTTTATTGCGGAACTTGCGGCGTTAAATGAAATAATTGTATCGCCCCATAATAT
>JAHQXB010000003.1 GCA_029856435.1 Candidatus Jordarchaeia archaeon | reverse complement strand
CCCCTTCCTGCCAGCTTATAGCAAGTATCAGACCTACGAACATTTTTATTTTGCCAGCTTAGCAGTTAACCTTTTAGCCTTACTTGTTTTGTTTTTGCATCTTGGGAGATTCTTTCTCGTCCAGTTTCGTTACGACTTTGCTGATGGCTAGGTCGAGGTCTTCCTTTTTTGGATTGCGGGGAGCCCACTCAGTTCCCTGAGCTGGTTGTAGCGTTGGAATACTTCCTCCTCAAATTCTTTGACGTGGATTTTCTTCTGCCTCCGCCTCCTGTGATTCTTGTCCAGGGTTTCAAGATCCTTTCTCTCGATGTGAAGCAACTCATGGATCATGCTGTGCTGAACCACCTGTTTTCTTATCTCCACGTTTTCAATCTCCCTCAGTCTATTGCTAATTTCAATCTGGTAACACTCGTCCAGCTTCCTGGTAACTTTTGTCTTGCTCTCCCCACGTAGCAGAAGGGCTTCAACATCAATATCTTTAAACCTTGTAATGCGCACTTTAACCTGCGCCAGCACTTTTTGAGGCGCCCGAGAATACCCAGCAGTTATAACATATTTTTTCAGTTTTGGGAACACCTTCATACACTCACTCAGCCACTCAGAACACTCATCTGCCATATTCACCCAACTCCTCTTATAATTAGCATTCATAATAGATTTTACACTCTCCAATTTTTTTAATCCGCCATTGCATCATGGTAGTTACCTGTTTACGCTACTCGGATCAATATACTATTCTCCTTGTACAATTTACTATCACCAGGAATGAGCATACACTCTGGAGCATACACAGCATCATGTAACCGTTTCAACAAGTACTCAATTTTATAGATTTTCTCACTAATTTTTTCCTGAACCTCTCCTTAACCCGGGGGTTATTTAAGGCTTCTTTTCCCAAAAGAGGCGGAAAAAACCGTACTTCATGGAAGCGAAAAGGGAAAAAATTAAATGGAGGGTCTATGGTCTCTGCCCAGCCATCTTGAAATTCACCGCTTTTTGCTGGTTGTTCTGCGGTTTATGTGTGGTTTCTGGTCTTCTGGCTTCTGCTGGTAATATTCGTTGAAAAATTTTTGGCTTATGCGGTAAACTTTTTCGGTGTTTTGGAGGGCTTCCTCGGCGTCTGTTTTGGTGAAGAGCTCGCTTGCGGTTTTCCCTTCTCCTTCGATGCCGTACACGCTGGGTCCCCTTTTTTGGGACAGGTCTCTTGAAACCTGCCTCATTTGAGGTATCTTTTCTCTGAACCATTTGGGAAAACTGTCTTTGTGATACTCGAAAATATCTCCCACATCGTGTACCCTGGGATACTCTACTCCCACAACTCTCAGGCAAGCTTTAAGAGATAGTTCTACACATTCCTGGGAGTACCTTACCACATCGGGATAGTCGCCTCTCTTGAGTGCAGCTTGAGCGTCTGTGAATCTGGCTTTTGCGCGGTGGAGAAAGTCTTCGGCCATCTTGTCGGTCCTCAAATTTCCACCACCTCTCCTCTTTCCACCTTCTCTTTGAGTTGCCAGTACCAGTTTCCCTCTGGCGTGGTGATTTTTCGGGCTCCCAATTCTTCCAGTTTTCTTCTCAGTTTGGAGAGCGTATTTTTCATGAAGTCTTTCCTGTCATATATTATTATGGCGTCTGTAGCCATATCTAGGTAAACTGGCTGGTTTATGGAGGCCTCCTCCGGCGTTAACACAATGGCTTCAATGTTAGCAAATATCCCCCTCTTTTCCCAAAGGGTGAGTTTAGTCTTTGTGAGTTTTTCCATAATTTGCGAAATTTCTTTTACACGCTGGCTGTAATTTTCAGGCAAGCCCTTTACCACTACTAAGAAGTCTAGGTCGCTGTTCTGTCTGGCTTCTCCGCGAGCCACAGAGCCAAAGAGCACCACCGAGTACACCCGCCCATTGTACCTCTCGAAAACCCCGCACACAAATTTCCGAATTAGAGGAATGTACTCCTCCTGCCTCACCTGACGCACCCAGCGGTCATCCACAACGTTTAGCACCATCCTCAATGGATCCAACGCACGATAAGTTCCCCTAGCGATCCTCTCAATGCACCCCACCCTGTAGAGTCGAGAGAGCAGAAACCTCAACTTCTGCCAGTCAACAAGCCCCCCTCTAACTTCCTCAACGCTAAAGGGGCGGTCACCGTAATAAAGGTATATTTGGGAGTAGAAATTACCAAGCCATGCGGGAACCCACACCATATAATCACCAAATAGTTAATAATTACCAAAAAGTACACAAATTTAAGGATTTGCAGTATCCCACCTAACTTTCCCATCTGGCACAATCCCCAACAAAAATTTTATTTCTTCAACCAAATCACAAGCAGTACACAACTGATTACACCCTTTGAAAAACACCGCCAACCTACGAGTACAAAAATTAACCATAGTGCCCTGCCACCACTCTCCCCCTTGGTTTCACTGCCCCCGCTTTCAGCCACATCACCTCCCCCCTGGATTATGCCCTTTTAAGCCACACCACCACTCCTCAGAAGAGTTGTGATGAATATTTATTCGGCTCCCTTCCCCTAATTGGAGCTCCAACACGGGCTGAGATTTAAGGCCCATTCCTGATATAAACGTACTATTCTGCATAACCTTTTGCCCTCCCCGCCACCCCGGGCCGGAATCGGCTGCATAACACATACACATGGTTATTTTTAAAGGAAAATAGCTTGACAATGTTAAATTTGAGCCGATTCCCATTTTTAGTGCTACTAAGAGCGGCGGGAAAAAGCGCTCTTCCTTACCTAAAAGATGAAAAAACAGTGAGAAACAGGCGGCAACGATTTAAATTTAATATTGTCAAGATAGATTTAATGGTTTTCCTTTAACGTTAACAGTTAGAGTCAAGTTAACAAACTTTCTAAATAGAAGCAGTTTAAACACCCCGAAGCCATAGCTTAGAAGTACTTGTGACTCCGAAGGCCATAATTTAAGCTCAGAATGCAAAAGGAAACCTTTTGATTGGAGAATTGAGAACAAAGAGAATATAAGAATATTGAGGGATTTTGAGGAGTATTTAAAAGTTGATAGGCAGCTTTGGAGAAAGAACTGTTAGAAGGTACAGGTGGAAGTAAAGAGATTATTTAAGATTAAGTTTAATCCCTTAAAGGCAACAGGCCGGATATTCGAGAGTATTTGAAGGATTTTATTGGGAAGCCAGCAAACACTTATGCTAATAATTTTGAAGGCGTTGAGGATTTTCTACAGAGACTACTTGGGAATGGGAAAAGTTGTTGAAGAGTTTAAGTTTCCAGCTCGCCCTTCCAACATTATTCCTATTCCTTCAAAGGGAGATCTTCGAACTTATTAAAAAAATAAGTCTTTTTCACGGTTTGGTTGCAACGTCTTCAAGGATTGGTGGGGTGGTGCAAAGCCTTCCTCTATGATATAGAGCTGTGGAATTTGCAGAATCACCCGTTTACACCTGGTGGGAAAGCCAACCAGAAACCCTGAAACAACAATTTTTTAATAAGTTCAATTTGGCACAATTAATTTGGTGTCTCCTGCTGCGTGTTGTTTGTTTTTCGGCCTTCATCCCTTTTTGGGGTGCCTTTTTCGGCTTTTTACCCTGCAGAATAACTCATAATGGGCTTCGATATGGGGGCACAGGACGCGACATAAACGTACACCCAAAAAGGCGACGCCCAGTTAATTGTGCCTTCAATTTGGTGATGCAGATTTATTCGGCTCCATCTCCCTAATAAGGCTCCAAATCGTGAAAGAAGCCCTATAAACACCCCTTTTTGAGGCGAAACCAAACGATTCTAAATCACCCCTTCAATTTTACCGAAAAAAATAAATAGTTAGAAATAAAAAAATAAGGCACTTATAAAAATATCAAGTGGTATAGATGCCTAAAACACAATTAAAACATTTGAGAAGAGGTGGACTTTATGGGTAAAGAAGAAATTCCATTGGTTATTGCTCAACCATACGCTTTGCCTATTATGGATCTTAAATATCAGGTGAAATGGGACATTCCAGAGGAGGTTGTAATCACAGCCGCGCCCACAGGGGTCATAGTTGATAGATCTGGAAATCCAAATCAACCCTATAGTACAGATGAGATACTAAAAGAGTCAATGGCAGCCGTTGACGCTGGAGCAACAGCGCTCCATATCCACACGCGGGATCCAGCAACTGGATTATACACCACGGATAGAAAGCCCATCCACGACGTCATAGACCCACTTAAGAAAAAGTATGGTAAGAAGATCGTTATCGGTGGAGAAGCGCTCTTCGGAGCGAACTTCGAGGAGTTGATGTACCCTATTAAGGCGAAGCTCTACGAAGTCTCACCGGTGAACACTTGTGGAATGTTCATTGGGGATGCGTTATTTGCGAATCCGCCACCGTTCCTCCAAGCCGCCACCAAGTATTTCCAAGAACACGGGGTAAAACCTCAGATAGCGGTTTACAACCCCGGAGACATTGACAACGCCTACCGATGGCTTATCAAACCAAAGATAATTGAATCACCCTTTGAGTGGATAATAGTTCCGGCAATTCCGGGAGCCATGCCCATGACCAATCCAGGGGCGATGGCAGAAGCACTCCTATTTTTCGAAAGAAGAATCAGAGAGGTAGATCCTACGGATAAGCCCTTTATAACCGTGTGCTCCTCGGGAAGAGCGTCCAGCTATATAACGGCTCTAGCCATGCTTCTCGGTCACAATGTAAGGGTGGGAATGGAAGACACAATTTACAGGTATCCCCACAAAGAGGATATACTGAAAACTAACGTCGAGAGCGTGAAAATAGCAACGAAATTAGCAGAAGCCTTGGGTCGAAGACCAGCAACAGGAGATGAATACAGAAAGCGTTTGGGAATGAAATAGTGCTTGGGTCAAAAGATTGAGTTATTAAAAATTGTTAAGGCGTATGTGTTTAGCTGTTTTGCCACTGGAGGCTTAAGGTGGCTGCTAGCGTCTCTGACGGGTCTAGTCCCCACTGTTTCCATGTTGCCAGAACAATCATGATGGTCCCATGTATGAATGCGCCCTACTCGTTTCGGAGCATCCCCATAATCTTCCTCTGGACGACGCGTTCTCTGAAAGCTCTCTCAACCCTATTGTTTGTGGGCTCGACGCCTGGCGTGGTGAGGAAGGTGAACCAGTGGTCGAAGCCGCCCCTTACCTTGACTGCGAACCTTCTAACCTCTTCAGATCTGTATGGTCCCCTTGCCCGGCGATAGATTCGCAAAATCTCGTGTTTTTGGGCCTTTTTTGGCTCTTCTTAAAACTGTTTCTCACCACTTAAATGGGATGGAAATATTAAAAATTGAGGAAAAACACCGATAAAAACCATAAATTATCAGGAACACAACGGCAAAAAACATAGCAAAGATCCTGCGAATCTATCGCCCGGAGTTGCTTCACGTTCTCCGCACCGGTTGAGTATTTTGAGGACGTTTATGGCTAGGTTTGTGCCTAGGAAGGATAGGCCTGCGTACTTCTCCGCTCTCTTCCGGAAGAGTTTGCAGTAGTTTTTGATGGTGTCTCGGTCCACTTGTATTC
>JAHQXB010000059.1 GCA_029856435.1 Candidatus Jordarchaeia archaeon | reverse complement strand
GTATTTTTCTTTTTGTTGTTTGTATTTGGGCGTCTAGGCTGGTTTCAATTATTGCTCTCACTTTATTTTCTCTTATTTGTACGATGTTTAGGTTTGTTTTTATTTTGCCGCTGGTTACTTTGATGGTGGTTGCGTTTGCTATTTGGGGTGAACATTTTTTGGGTAGGCAGAGTAACATTACGGATTTTAGTGTGGGGTGCCAAACCTTCACCCTTATTTCATTTTGCTGTTCCGTGGTTTGTAGTACATACATGGTTTGGGTGTAGGGTTTAGGGCATTCCTGGATGGGGGTGAAATTTTCTATTTTTAGGGCTTTGTCTAGTGGAGCTTTGGTTTGGCCTCGGAGCTCTTCTTCTGACACTATTTCTTCCAGTTTTTTCATGGTGGTTTCAGTTAGTTCTCTGTCTTGCAGTCTGCAGTAGTTTAGGAGGCAGTGTGCGGCTTCTGTTTTTATGATTGGGGGTGCATCCAGCTTTAGTATGGCTTCCAGGATTTGGGGTGGGTGTTTTGTGTTTCCTAGGGCGTGGAGGTCTTGGGCTGCGTTTAGGAGGTATTCTGGGTCTGCTTCTGAGGGTAGGGGTTGTCCTTTTGCTGCTAGTATTAGGTTTTGTATTTGTTTTGTTTGGGGTGTGGATACTGTTTTTTGTTTTATTTGGTTTAGGGTGTTTTGGGCTTTTTCTATCTCTTGGTTGGCGAGTTGGATTATTGCCAGTAGTGCGAGTGTGTTTTCCAGGTTTTCTGGGGTGTGTGCTGGGTACTGTGTGAGGGCGTTTGTTATGTTTTTTTGTGCTTCTTGGGGTTTTCCTTGTTCTAGGTTTTTGGCTGCCGCGCGGATTTGGGCTTGGAACATTTTTTGATGTGTTATTATTTGTAGTGGGAGGTGGGTTTCTGGGGTTAATTGTTTTGTTTTTTGTGCGAGTTGCCATGCGATTTCTGCTGTTAGGTTTTCCAGTTCGCTGGGTTCCTCTGTTTGGCTGAGTTTTTTCAGCAGGTCTGGTATTGGTTGTAGAATGGTCAGATCTTTGATTTCGTCTTTGTGGAGTTCCTCATCGTTTATGATTTTTTGTAGGGCTTGGTTTATTCGGGGTGGCAGTGTGGGTATTTGTGCTGTTTGTTGTACTATTTGGCGGGTGGTTTCCAGTATTTTGTGGATTAGGGGTGAGATGGAACGTCCTGCTCTCAGTCGGTATTGGAGGAAGTAGCTTGCTGTTTCTGTTGCTGTTAGTAGGAGCTGGTTTCTCTGTTTCTGGGTTGGTGCTTTTGAGGCTACCGTGCTGAGGAGGTTGAAGGGTTTGATTATTTGGAGTTTTGGGTTTCTTAGGATGTTTGTAACTGTTTCTTCGACACCCTGGTCGTCTGTTACAATGAGGGTTTCCTCCCCTTCGGAAAGTTTTTTGGCCAGGTATATGACTTCCAGGTCGGTTTCGCTTTTTTCTCCGGATATGTAGCCTCTTTTTATGGCTTCCCTTTTTATGTTTTTATATTCTGGTTCGCTTATGTTTACCGGCTCCGACTTGTCTATGAACTGTTTCACTTTTTCGATGGGCAGTCCGCCCTGGTTCACTTCCTGTATTACTGATTGCGTGGTGTAGATTCCCATGTTTTCCTGTTTGAGTATGTTTCTCATGTCTTGGAGCTGTTCTATGTTGTTGGTGTTTTCTAGGGCTATGAAGAAGTTTGAGTCGAAAACCAGATTCATGGTTGTTCGCCTACAACTGGAGTATTATTTTGTTGTCCCATTCATATTCTTCTAGGTAGGGGTCGAAGCTACATAGGATTAGTTGGCGGATTCCTGTGGATTGTAGGTATTCTTTGAGGATGTTGTGTACGAGTTTTTTTCGGTCATTGTCTAGGTGGTAGGCGGGTTCGTCTAGTAGAATGAAGTCTGGTTTTCCGAAGAGGGATGCCATGGAGAGTCTTATGACCATGAAGAGTAGTAGTTTCTCGGCGCCGCTGAGCTGGTAGGCGGAGAGACTGTGTTCTGGGGATGCGAGTAGGGGTACGAATTTTTCATCCCAGTTCACGGTCCAGATTCCGGGTTTAAACTTTGATAGCAGTTGGGCTGCTTTTTGTTTCACTTGAACTAGTTTTTCTTCGCGGAGCCGTTTTACTGTTCTTTCAAGTGCCTCTAGTGTTGTGGAGACGACGAATTCTTGGTGGGCTAGATTTCTTGTCTTTTTTTCTAGTTCTTTTAGGGTTTGGGTTGAGGTTTCTAAGGTTACTTCTGTTCGCATTTTCTCTTTTTTTACTTTTTCTATTTCTTCTTGTGTTGTTTTGATCTGGGTTTCAACTTGCCTCAGTGAGGATTCCAGTTTTTCCATATTTTTTGGCTGGTTTGGGGGGAACTGTTTTTCAAGTGTGGATTTTTCGTCGTTTATTATTTTTAATGTTTCTAGTATTGTTTCTAATTCATTGTTTTTGTTCTGGAGGTCTTTTAGTCTTCTTTCTGTATCCTGTATTTTTGCAACTATTTCCATGTTTTCTTTTTGGGTGTTTTGGGATTCTTTTGCGAGTTTTTGAATGGTTTCGGTGAAATCTTTTTTTACTTTTTGTATGTGTTCTGGGGTTAGTTTTTGTTCGCAGAGGGGACATTTTTCTGTGGCAGTTTCTAATTTGCGCAGGTTTTCCTCATACTCTTTTATTCTGCTTTGGAGAGTTAAAACCTTGGACTGTTTTTCCTGGGACTTGGTTTTTTGTTCTTCAAGCTCCCTCATCGTGGTTCTAATTGCGGCTTCGATTTTTTCTTTGGGTGAGCCATCACCCTTAATATCGCCGCCTAGACGGGTTAACCTCTCCCGGTACTCCTCCAATTTTTTCTCTTTTTCACCAATTCTTTTAAGGATACTTGTAGCTTCCTCCATGTTTCTTTGCTGTTTTTGTAGTTCTTGGAGTTGAGAGTTCAAATCGCTGATTCTTTTTTCTAGCTCCTCCCCCCTTCTGATTAACTCCTGTTCTTCAGCGGAAGGCGTTTCTACTCTTTTGAGATTTATCTTACAGCTCTTGGCTTCCCTGACTTTTTCTCGGGATACGTTTTTCACGGTTTCTATAAGATTTTTGATTTTATCCATCTGGAGCATTTGATCTATTTCTTGGAGCACCTTATCGCTGGGATTCTGAAGGAACTCGTAGACGTCCCCTTCCTTCATATAGATGGCTCTTAGAAAGAACTGGGTGCCAAATCCTAGGATTTCACTTAGCCGGGTGTTAACATCATCCGGTTTTGAAGCAATCTCTACTGGTTCACCGTTTTGGGAAACGTAGAGGTGAGCGTTTTCGTTGACTCTTTTTTCTCCGGATACGTATCGGCGAACCAGATACTGGCAACCATCATTGGCGGCAAGGCTCAGTTCAACCTGTGCTTCCTCGGAGCCAACTGTTTTGAATTCCAGTAGGCTCCGCTTCTCTGGAGAATCACCAGTTAGAGCGTAAAAGATGGCCTGCATAACACTTGTCTTGCCCGAAGTGTTAGGCCCTAAGATTAAGTTTAATCCTTCTTTGAAGTTGAACTCTTTATCCTTGTGCCTTTTCCAGTTCTGGAGGCGAACCTTAAGAATCACTCAAGGCCACCTCCTAGAATGCACTCCAGCTCTCCTTTAGCATCTATGCTCGTAGACGAAAGATACTTTTTGAGGAACTCCACAATTTTATTCAGTTCCTCCGGGGAGAGGTAATGCTCTTCAAAATATTCGGGTTTTTTGCTCTTTTTTTCCTTCCTTTCAGTTACCACTTTTTTGAGTTCTTCCTCAAAGATCGCAGCTATCACATTTATATTAGACATGTCCCCCAACCTTTTACTATTTTTGAGGAATCATTCTTTCAAGATACTATTTTTTATATATGAATTTAGGCGGATGAAGGTAATAAAATTTTGGAACAAAAAATCAGTATCTGATGATCTGTTTTCACCGAGCATTTCCCTGTAATTGGAGAAGCCCCCTGATTTTAATCCAATCCAGTATATGTTCTCGATGACTCAAAACACCACAATGAGGACCCCTGACAACGTTGCCGTCAAAGACAATGTTCAACTGGCAAACTGAGCACCGAAATCTCTCTTCTCCGTAATCGGAACAGATATCGAACTCCTCGGAAAAATTGCCACCGCAAAATGCACATCTACCAGCTTCGACAGTAGAAACAGTTTTAATAGCTACTTGTTCAATCTCAGCTGGTTCCTCGCCTAGAGTAACTGTTGGCCTTTCCACTGCGAGCTGGCTTCTGCGGCGCGTTCTATGTAGTGAAGGGTGTTTAGATAGCGATAGGATTCCTATGTAATGATTGCGATTTTGCTAAGCGTTATCTCAGAGGATTGTTTCTCGATTGTCCACACTCTTTTCACACGGAGGAAGAGCTTGAGATTCATGGGGAGTACAGTAAGGATTCACAAGTGTACGCTATGTTTCTCGGCATGCTTCACAGTGCACGGGGTTGGGTATCGCATAGATTCCACCGAACAATCCAATTTGGCCCGCCTCTACTCTGGATGAGGAAAGATTCTATGATAGAACAATTGTTCTAAACTCCAACAGCTAAAATAAAGACTAGTTTTATAGGGGAGACTACCATTAAGTTGAAATGTGGAGGTAGTTGAATGGTGGAATCAAAAGACGATTTTACCTTGATACTTGAAGAATTAAAGGCTATAAGAAGGGATCTTGCCTACATTAAGAAGCACATGATAGAAGTGGATAATCTTTTAACAAAGGAAGAAGAATTGAAGCTAAAAGAGGCGGAGAGAGTTTAGAGAGGGAAAGACCGTAAAACTTGAAGATTTGAAGAGGGAGCTAGGTGAGCTTTGAGATTAAGTACTAGGGCTTACAAATTTTTTAAAATTCCTAAGGAGGTATACATTCGTTTAATAAAATAGAAGAGTTGGCTGAAAATCAGTTTCCACCCGGTGTGAAGAGAGCGTTTGGAAGAGAAGAAAAACTATTTAGAATAGGAGTTGGAGATTATAGATTCCTTTATGAGATTTTTCCAGATAAAATGGTGATATTAATAGTGAATATTGATAAGAGATTAAGAGTTTATAGATAGGAGGACGGCTTTTACTTATGTGATATCGCTTTCTATAGAGTTTCTCATTAATTTTTTCCTAAACCTATCCTTAACCGGGGCTATTTAAGGCTTCTTTTCCCAAAAGAGGCGGAAAAAACCATACTTTCTGGAAGAGAAAAGGAAAAAATTAAATGGAAAGTCTATAGATAGAAGCAGTTTTAACACTCCAGAGTTACTCAAGTTTGGAAATAGATTTCTAACTTCCCACGTATAGAAATAAAAGAAGCCACGCCAAAACCCTAAAAGGAAATTTACAAGGGTAAAAATTGAAGGTGTAATCAGTATCCCGGCCAGATGAGTTTTAATGGTGCCAGAGCTGTTGTTAAACAAGGATTATGGTGTTTGGTGTCTGGGTTTTTACGATGGTTTTTGGTTGGGAGTGAAGAGGGTATCACCGGTGGGGGTGGATGCTAGTTTACTTTTTCGGGAAGGGTTGAATTTATTGTTTATATCGTTCTCCATTTCTATGTGGAATTCGCAGTAATCCTTTCCTTGGGAGACGCAGCTTGACTCTTGGTGGTTCACAATTTTTTCGTGGAATAGTACTTCTATTAATCCCACTAGGAATCCTTCGAGGAAGCTGCATGGGTAGAGTCCGCTGTAGGCGATTGACTCGAAGGTATTTTTAAGCTTTATTACAATGTTTCTGCCAATTTGTATGTCTACCACTTTGAACCATCCTTGGGATTCGAAGACCGATTTGAAGAGTCCTTTGGCTTCTTCAAGGTTTACTCCGTGTTCAAAGAGGTTTTCTGCGAGGCTCCTCTTCGCTGGTCCGAGCATGTTTGAAAATTTCTTTATTCCATAGAGGGCGTGTTCTCTTCCCACAGCAAAAAGAATGGACTCAGCATTCTTGGGGCCAAACCTTTTGGCCAAAACGGATCTGAGGGCTTCAAAGAGATATAGGGAGAAAATCATCCCCCACTCTTCTATGAGGGGCATCCTGAACTTACCCTCAGCCTTGTTGTAGTAAAAAAGCTCCTTTGCATCCACCCTGTTCAGAGTAATGTTTCTAAGATCCACCCCAATTATTTGATACTCCTCCAGAGTTCCGAGTCCACCATAACTTAAACGCCACAACTTATCTGCTCCCTGGTTGATGCACTCCACTTTTCCCAGCTCTTTTAGCCTTCTCAGATGGTCCCTAACTGTTTTCCAAGCTCTTCCGGTTCTGCGGGAGATTTCGTAAATACTCATTGGCTTTTCGGTTAGGCCCGAGAGAATTTCCTTGTCAATCTTGGCAAAGGACAATTCCACACCTCCAAAATTCCCAGTTATCAATCTTGAAAAAATTGTATATAATTTTATTGTTTGTCTTTACGAATTTGGGCGGATAATGAAAAAGGCATATCCACTTGCCTCATTCTAACGAGATTTGTGGAACTCTAAAATATTGTTCATATGTTTTGAGCTTATTCTTCAAAAATTGTTATACACAATTTATATACCCTTTCTGAAATAAGGGAGAAATATATCTGTCGGATGAAAGGAAATGCAGTGATTGCCAGAAGGTTTCCAGAAAGCACACGGGCATAAAAATAGTCGAATTTTGTACAAAAACAAATACAACTAAGGAAAAACTTCGTGTGAATAGGAATCAGAAGGAGGTGTGGAATTGGCACAGGTAATAATTTCTACATGTACTTTCTGCTGGAAAAATTTCAGGAATGCTGAAGCCTACAATCATCCAGTGAAGGGTATGCGACTTAAAATAGCTGTGAGAGTTGGAGGTGAATGGTGATTTTAGAAAAGTTTATTGATGTTTTGGGAAGTGAAAATGTTTCCGATGATCCAAAGGTTTTGGAGAATTTTTCTCAGGATCTTAGTTTTGTTGCAGCCCGAAGACCGATAGGTGTGGTAAGGCCTAAGGGCAGAGATGAGGTCCAGAGGATAGTTGACATTGCTAGGGAGAATAAGATACCACTGGTACCCTGTAGTTCGGGGCCCCCCAGATTCCATGGCGATACGATTCCTGTTCTGGGTGGCAGCGTTATAGTAGATCTGAGTCGAATGAATAATATTTTAACTATTAACCGCAGAAATAAGATTGCAGCCGTGGAGGCTGGAGTTACCTTTGAGCAACTAATACCAGAACTTAAAAAGTATGGTTTGAGACCTTACATGCCCTTGCTTCCTCGGAGAACTAAATCAGCTTTAATGAGTGCGGTGGAGAGAGAGCCAATTCTTATGCCAAGGTACCACTGGGATATGCTTGACCCACTAGTTTCTGTGGAGGTAATTTATGGAACAGGCGACGTTTTTAGGACGGGAGAAGCGTCCCTCATTGAGAGTTTGGAGGAACTAGGGGAGGGAGCGTTTAGCAGCCCTATGGGTCCAGGTCAGTTTGATCCAGTTAGAATCATACAGGGTGCTCAGGGAACAATGGGTATAATAACTTGGGGAATTTTGAGATGTGAACTGGTTCCAAAACTTCAGAGATTATACTTCGTACCATCCATGGATGTGAAAAACTTAATCGAATTTGCTTATGCAATTCTTAGGCGGCGTCTGGGAGAAGAAGTTTTTCTGCTAAACAACTTCAGTTTCGCAAACATTGTCAGAGAGAAGATTAACGAAATTAATGAACTTACCAATACTTTACCACCCTGGATCTTGATTCTCAATTTAGCGGGATATGAGAGGTTTCCGGAGAGAAGGGTAGAGTACCAAGAGGGAGATGTAAGGAACATTGCTAAGCAGTTCGGCTTAGAATTAGTGACTTCAGTTTCCGGTGTCGGGGACAAGGAATTCTTGAAGATATTGGAGAGCTTGCCTGAACAGTACTGGAAGCTTAAGTACAAGGGGTGTTTCCAAGACATTCCGTTTTTAAGCACATTGGATAGAATTCCGGAATTTATCGATGTCATGCTTAGGGCTGCAGAAAAGTTCAACTATCCCGCCACGGAGCTGGGAGTGTACATTCAGCCCGTGATTCAGGGAGTTGCATGCCACTGCGAGTTTAACTTGATGTATGATCGAGCTAACGCTGTGGAGAGCGGGAGGGTTAAGAACCTGTACATTCGTGCGTCTGAGAGTTTAATCAGCAATGGGGCGTTCTTTAGTAGGCCTTATGGAGAGCTGGCAAAGATGATATACAATAGGGATGCGGAGACCACTTTTCTTTTGAGGAAGATTAAGGAGATTTTTGATCCCAACGGGATTATGAATCCGGGAAAATTGTGCTTTTGAAGGGGTGATGAGTTGCCTTTAGAAAGAAGTGCCTATCAGGCTTTAGAATCAATCGTGGGACCGGAAAATATATCGGAGAACCCTGCGGTGTTGGCGGGTTACAGCTTTTATCCAATGGCATCAATTACCATTGGGAATCAGCCTCCCAGCAAGTGGAAACTCTTTCCAGACGCTGTTATCCTACCCGGAAGTACCGAGGAAGTTCAAGCTATAGTAAAAACTTGCAACAGATTAAGGATACACTTTAAAGCTCAGAGCACTGGATGGGCTCCCTTCGCCGCGGTTTCTAAAAAGAATTCGGTACTATTGGATATGCGGCGAATGAATAGAATACTGGAGATAGACGAGAGAAACATGTACGCAGTAGTGGAGCCCTATGTGTCAGCAATGCAGCTGAGAGCCGAAGCAATGAAAAGGGGACTTATATGCCACGTGATTGGTGCGGGGCCAAATCACTCGATTCTAGCATCCTGTAGCGGCTGGGAGGGTATAGGTGCCACCGCCTATACTACGAGTCACAATAATCGAAACATTCTGGGAGTGGAGTGGGTTCTTCCCACCGGAGAGGTTGTCCGGTTCGGGGCGCTGGGCAGTGGTGCAGGATGGTTCTGTGGAGATGGTCCGGGTCCCAGTTTAAGGGGCGTGTTTAGAGGAAAGGCGGGGCCTTCTGGAGGTCTGGGGGTCTGCACCAAAATTGGATACAAGCTCTATCCTTGGCCTGGTCCTCCAGAGCTCAAAGTTGTGGGTCAGATACCTTCCTGGGGCTATGAGATTCCCGAGAATATGAGGCTCTACATAGCTGAGTTTCCGGACTGGAAGAGCGTAAATGATGCGACATATAAGATAGGTGATGCTAAGATAGGGTATTTTATATGGAGGACTAATTCACCGGAATCCGTGGCTCTACTTTTGGCCCCCATGGTGGGGATTGCGGGAATGGAGCAGATCTACAAATTGATAGAAAAGATTTTTCCAAGACATCGCCTAGAGATTACACTCGCCGGACACTCGGCGGAGGAGTTGGAATACGAGGAGATGGTGTTAAAGGACATAGTTGAGGAAACCAATGGAAAGTTGAAAAACGTTAAGGACGACCCATTTCTTGGGCCCTTGAAAGAATTTTTATTCTCAGCACTAGCGTTTCAAAACTACAATGCAGCCATATTTAGTTTAACGGGAGACTTCTGCTCCTCCTTTGGATCGCTTGTGAGTCCGGACAGAGCCATGAGAGCAATACCGATTGGAATTCAGATTAGGAAAAAATATATCGATGCTGGAAACTTTGTACAGGACGGCCCAGAGAATTATTGGGGAGGACCTGAAGAACAAAGTAGGCATGCTCATTATGAAGGGCTGATAGGGTATGATCCGTCTGACAATGAGTCTTTGAAGGCTGTCCAGAAATACGCTGAAGAAGAAATGGAAGCAGTAGTAAAAGAAAAGCTGGGGGAGCCCATAGGCAGATACGGTGACCTTGGCTCAGAGATTCTAGGTCCACACATGTGCAACTACCACACTTGGGTTAGAAGGATTAAAAAAGCTTTGGACCCCAAAAACCTGTCTGACGGGGGAGGTTTTTATGTTGAGCCAGAATGACCTTGGGAGGTGAAAAATTTTGGGTTTGGAGGAATATAAAAGCCAAATGGAGAGGTGCTCTCGATGTTCGCTCTGTAAATGGGTGCCCATAATGCAGGTGAAAAACTGGAGGTTTGCCCAGAACTGTCCAAGCATTTTGAAGTACAACTTTCATTCCTATTCAGCAGGAGGAAAAATCATCGCCGCATTGGGATTACTAGAGAATAGGTTCGAACTTACAGATGAATTTGTAGATATCGTATATAGATGTAGTATGGATGGTGCTTGTGGAGTTTCATGCAAAAACATTATGTCAACGGGAATCATTGACTCAATGGAAATACTGCACGAGCTAAGAGTGAAACTCTTCAAGGATGGCAGGATTCCCAAAAGACACAAAGACTTGATTAATGACGTCGAAAAATATGATAACCCCTACAAAGAGCCAAAGGAGAAGCGAAGCCAATGGGCCGAAGGACTAGACATTAAAGAAGTAACAAAGGAGAAAGCTGAGGTCTTATACTACGTGGGGTGTACAGCTGCGTATCGAACACCATCCAACGCCAAAAACACGGCAAGGATCTTAGAGCTGGCAGGTGTGGACTTCGGGACACTGGGAGAAAATGAAATCTGCTGCGCAAGCACCCCATACAAGATAGGAGCCACAGGACTATTCGAGAAATACGCCAGAAAAAACATCAAAACCTTCAACGACCTAGACGTGAAAACCATAGTGACCCAGTGTGCCGGCTGCTACCACATGCTAAAAGTGGAATACCCTAAGATAGGAAAGATAAACGCTGAAGTCTTACACATATCAGAATACATAACACGACTCATGGAAAAGGGCAAGATTAAATTCACAAAAGAAGTACCATTAAAGGTAACATGGCATGACCCATGTCATCTGGGCCGGCTAGGAGAACCATCCATACCATGGGAGGGAAAAATGGTGAAAGCATTTGGACAGGCACTCCTATTCGATCCGCCGAAGAAGGTTAAATACGGCTTAGGAGGTGTATACGAGCCCCCAAGGAACATTCTGAGAAACATTCCAGGATTAGATTTCGTCGAGATGATGAGGATAAGAGAATATTCCTTCTGCTGTGCGGCAGGGGGAGGCGTGAGAGCGGCTTACCCAGAACTGGCCCGTTTTGCTGGTGCAGAGAGGATTGAGGAAGCTAAGACCACGGGAGCGGAAGCATTGGTTACGTGTTGCCCGTTCTGCGAATTAAACTTCGGCGAAACCATCGAAGAGAAGAAAGAAAAAATCAAACTCTACGATTTAACGGAGCTTGTGCTTCAAGCGATGGGAGAAAAGAGCTATAAACTAGAGATAGAGCGATAAAACTCCTCTTCTCCAATTTTTCAGAATAAGAGTGCCATCTTTTTTATTTTTTAAGGGAGAGTAAGCTAACTGGGAATGGCTCCATTTAAAGAACAAGAGATATTCTAATGCACCAAGCATCCCCTTTTTAATTGTAATTCTTTGGCCAAAATTTGTCAAATTCTCCATCCATCCATTTACTTGGGAGTTGAGTAATCTTTTAGCATACTTTCCGCCCTCTTATCTCGGTTGATAAGGTTTAATTTGGGGAACTTCTCAATTTTAAACGACCTTCTTCTTCGTACCAAAGGCTTTTTATGTCTTGTAATATTTTTTATTATATCGTCCCAATAAGTTTTTCAACTGTAATTCCAGCACATGAACCTGAGATGCTAGGGTACTATGTTATAGGATATTAAAATCGTTAAAAAAGGGAAGCTGAATTAGTAGAGGTTGATGGTTTTGAGCAGAAATCTTGACGTGGTTTTTTATCCTCGGTCCGTTGCTCTTTTAGGTGCTTCCAAGGATGTGAGTTTCTACATAAATCCTATTTCTTCTTCAAGGCTGAGGGAAAAGTTTTTCCTAGTTAATCCTCGTGTTAGTGAGGTTTTGGGTTTGAAGTGTTATCCTAGCATTTTGGATGTTCCTGAGCCTGTGGATTATGCTATTTTTGCGGTTCCGGCAAGGGTTGTGCCTGAAGCTTTGGAGGATTGTGGCAGGAAGGGTGTTAGGGTGGTTCACATTTATTCTTCGGGTTTCAGTGAAACTGGACTTGAGGAGGGGCAGCTGCTTGAAGAGGAGGTTTTAAAAATTGCTAGGAGCTATGGGATTAGGATTATTGGCCCGAATTGTATGGGGGTTTACTGTCCGGAGTCCGGCTTGTTCTTCTCACATGACTTGCCCTCAGAGTCGGGCCCTGTAGCGTTTATTTCTCAGAGTGGGGGTCAAGCTGTGAACTTTGTTTTTGAGGGTTTGTGGCGGGGTTTCCGTTTCAGTAAGGTTGTGAGTTATGGTAATGCTTTGGATGTGGACTTTGTGGAGCTCGTGGACTATCTGGCGGAGGATCCTAAAACCAGCATCATTGGAGCCTATGTGGAGGGTGTAAGAAAAACTGAGGGGCTACTTGAAACGTTGAGAAGGGTCTCGGAAAAAAAGCCTTTGGTTGTTCTTAAGGGAGGACGAACAGAGGATGGAGCTCAGGCTGCAGCCTCCCACACTGGTGTTCTGGCGGGCTCAACCAAAATTTGGGAGGGGCTCATAAAACAGGTCAGGGCTGTGAGTGTTGAGACTTTTGAGGATATGGCGGATTTTATTGTGGGTTTTCTCTACGCTTTTCCACCTGAGGGTAGGGGGGTTAGCATAGTTACCACTTCGGGTGGCTCTGCAGTGGTTCACTCGGATTTGTGTGTTAAGGAGGGTTTAAAGGTTCCCAGATTCTCTGAGGAGACCCAAGCGGAGCTTAGAAAAATTATTCCTGTAGCGGGGGCAAGCATAAGAAACCCTCTGGACGCTTGGATGGCTTTTCAGTCAGGCATACTGCCAGAGGCTCTAAACATTGTTTCCCGGGACACAAACATACATTCACTAATAGTGGAGGTTCAGCCCGCAGGATTCAAAGTGTACACTGCGCGTGACCCGAACGTGGTGGACAAGTTTACATTCATTTTGGGCGAAACCTGTAAAAAAATAATGAGTGAGCAGGGTAAACCCACCATGATAGCTGTAACCAAAAGCATTTATCCGGAATTTGAAGCGGAAATTAGGAGCAAGTTTCAAAGCATGAATCTACCCGTCTACCAATCAATCTATGAAGCAGCGAAAGCCCTCTCAAAACTATACCTGTACAAGCAGAACAGAGAAACACAAAGATAGAAATATTCCCTTTTTTAGGGAACAGGCTTATTTTAGATTCACAGAATCGCCAGGGGAAACTCTACCCTTCGCATTGTGGGGAAAACTGCTAAAAGAGTATTTCAAACTCTTATTTATTAGGGTTATATTCTAGGTGTGGCTGGAAATGCTAAAATGTTAGTCTGTCTGGGAATTGAAAGTCTTATAAGAATAGGCTACTTAAATGGTTCGCAGGAACAGAGTATATGAACCTAGGAATGGGTTAAAAATGGCCCATACCCTTCATTGGGATGTATCCTGTGCGACTGCTGTGGCCTGCTAGGGAAACTGGTGAGGATGGTTAAGCCTGTAAAAGCTAAAATTTGCCAGGAATTGGGTGCGAGAAGTTTGGGTCTAGAGTAGTTCCACATCAAGTTTTGTGTGGGTTGGTGATTTTTTGATGCTTAAGCAGTGTAAACTGTGTGGTGAGCCAGCTTCTGTTAGAGTACCATACGCTCGGCTCTCCCTGTGTCCCAAACATTTTACGGAATACGTTGAAAGGCATGTGAGGAACACGATTAAGAGGTATAAGCTGATTAAAAGTGGAGACCGGGTGGTTCTTGCCATCTCGGGGGGCAAGGACAGCTTAGCCCTACTTCATATTCTGAATAATCTTAGGGGTGAGGTTGGCTTCGAGTTGTCTGCTCTGAACATAGATTTGGGCATCAGAAAGGATGATTACTCCCTGAAAGCTGTGCAAATCTCAGAAAAATATTGTAGGGAGCTTGGGGTTGAACTTGCAAAAGTGGATATGAAGAGGGATTTCGGCTTTACAATAGACGAAGTTTTCTCTTCTAACCATGTTAGGAGACCAATATGCTCCTCTTGCGGCGTTATAAAGAGGTATGTAACCAACAAGGTGGCAGTGGAATTGGGGGCAAACAGTCTTGCGACTGGACACAACCTTGACGATGAGAGCGCAGTGCTACTCTCAAACTATGTGAAGGCAGACATCGATCTCTTGGTTAGGTCGGGTCCAATGCTTCCATCACGTGGAGAGAGAATGGTTTCCCGAATAAAGCCACTCTATGAAACATCCGAAAAAGAAACAACCCTTTACAATTTTTTTAAGGGAATACAGCATCTGGAACAGAAGTGTCCATATGCCTCAGGAGCATCCACACTGAGACTCAAAGAAGTTGTAAACGCCCTAGAAGAGGAATGGGTGGGGTCCAAGATTGCTTTGGTAAGAAGCTTTAACAAAAAAATAAAACCCATACTTGCAGAGCACTATTCCAAGAATTCCAAGGATATTGACCTCTGTGAAGCGTGTGGATATCCCACCTCCACGAAAATTTGCTCCTTCTGCCGTCTAAAGAAAAGCGTCTCCAAAAACTGCTAAAAAATGAAAAGCCTTTAAACTGGGCGAAAACAAATTTTTAGTCGCATTCATTTTATTCGCCTTCGCCAGTGGAGTTAAGTGTTTGGAAGCGTTTTAGGGGATAAGTGAGTTTCCCGTCTTTTATCTCGGCGAAACTGGTAAGGGCGTGCTCTTTAACCTCTCCTTTATCTATTATGTGGGTGACCCGATGTCCTAAGGCTGTTAAGTAGTCGGAGATTATTCTTCGGTGGCAGCTCCAATAAAATTTTTCTGCACACATTATGACGACTGTCTGTTTTTCTGCGATGCTCAAAAGTTTTCTTATGCCCCCCATAAACTCTTGGGTTAGGGTGTGGTCTGCATAGTTTCTGAATCCTTCGCTGGTCCAAGCTCTGTTGGGAGATTTTTCACCCAGTCCCTTTTTTCGATAGCCGCCCAGCTCCTTTCCCAACCATACATAGTTTATGCCTTTATCTTCCAAGCTTTTCTGCAGGTTTTCACGATTAAATTGGGGATAGCGTTTGGAGCTGGGCCAACTTCTTACGTCGACCAAGACCTGAACATTATTCTCTTTTAGAAGGTCACAGAAATCTTCAATGGCTCTCGTTGAGTGCCCCACCGTAAATAGATGCATTGACCTTCCAACCACAAGTAATCCTTCTGTCAACTTCATTGAAAAAGCTCTTATTTCCCATCTTTAGACTATTTTAGATTATTCGCATTTTCTCGGGAACTAAATCCCTATAGACCAAAGAATATTTTCTCCTTCTAGATAGGCGTACTCTTTTTTGGTTATCCCCAGCGGTATTTTCTTCCTGTTCCACCTTTGGGATATGAGAACTTTATGGCTCCGATGGTGCACACAAACCAGCACGATGCACACTCGCAGCAATTCTCATACTTTACTGCTTTGGCTTTGCCGTTTACCATAGTGATTACTCCTCCGGGGCATACCTTGACACAGTCTCTGCATCCTGTGCAAACTTCTGGGTCAATATTAATGAATTCGCCGCCCGGAGTCCAGCTTGTTCCTTCCAACATTTTATACTTCATTTTGTCACCCCCGCAAGTAGCATAAGTTCGTTAAATAACATTGGAAGTTTTCTATAGAGGAATGGTCCTATATGTCTTATTAGAGGTAGGAAGCCACTTATTAGCAGCATTAGGTCCGAGGGTTTGGGCTGGTCAAATGCACTTCTAACTACGTAGTTGGAAATCGTGGAGCTTACTTGAACAATTTTTTCTCCACCCATCTTTGCGATGACGTCTCTTCTCCAAGGTCTCTGCATTAGCCTCCAGATTAGCCTTTTTTTATACTTCTCCTCATAAATTGAGAGGCCCTCCTCTGAGACGTTGCCTTTGGATATGGATTCGGCTGCGGCTTCTCCTGCAAGCATCCCTGATGTCATTGCGCCGTAAAAGCCTGCACAGGTGAAGGAGTCTAAAAATCCTCCTGCATCCCCTGCCACGAGTATTCCGTTGCCATAAGTTTTTTCCAGCATTTTCTGATCCCTCTCGAGCGCTGACCATAGGGGGACAGTGTTCCACATCCAAGCTCTGAATTTCGCGACATCCTCAAATCTGTCCTTCCAGAGTTGTGAGTGTAGGAATCTCTCCATGAAGATGGTGGGACTCTTCCTGCTTGAAACCAGTGCTCCCACTCCCAGGTGAAAGCTTTCTCTGTAGGGGAATATCCAAACATATGATCCTATGTCTGCGGGGGTTAGTGTTCCCCAGTAAACTTCAAATGTGTCCGCTAGTCCCAGTCTCCTAATTTCCCTCTCTGGTATTGTGAAGTCTAGCACCACACAGTTTTCCACATTTTCCGGTGGAAGCTTTCTTCTTACCCCCGCTCTGATCCCTATTAGCGATTTTGCTCCGTCAGCCGCCACCACCACTTGGGAATTGATTTTTTCTCCCTTCTCCGTCACAACTCCCTTAACGTAGCCGTCCTCCTTTATAACATCTATAACAGTTGTGTTGTTTCTGAACTCGGCTCCAGCGCTCACTGCGAGTTGGGTTAGCCACTTGCAGAAATCGTAGCAGTAAATGGTGTATCCCACCCGGCTGTCATCAGTGCTCCTAAATGTGAGTTCCAAGGGCGCCTCTCCCTTCTCGTTGGCCATAATCCACCTAACGCCTTTGAGTTCTCTCTCCAAAGGAGCCTCCTTCAAAAACTCTAATCCGGGCTCAGTGAATGCGTCGTGTGTCAGGATTCCTCCAGAAACAATTTTTTCCCCGGGTTCAGTTGACCTCTCGAGAAGTAAAACTCTAAGCCCTTTTTCCGCCGCGGTCTTTGCCGCAACTGCTCCGGCAAACGCTGAACCAACAACAATAACATCATACTTTCCACTCATAAGATCCACACCTCCTTTTTCATATAAGCATAATAAGTATAGAGTTTTCCCAATTAAAAATATGATACCCACCCATTACAGTTAATCCCACCCTCTTGGCCGGCTTAAGTTTGGGGCCACGGCAATTCTCTCCAACAGGGGCAAATTCCTCTTTGGAAATCCGGAGCTCTATTTTCTTTAACCTCGGCAGAAAATTTTGAGGTTTGCCCAATAAACTATGCCCTGCTTCTTCCACCAATTTTTCCAAATATCAGCTTATATGCGGAGAAACTTATAACGTATGTCTTAATTCTGATTTGAAGTGTCCCCTTCAGGTTTGCTGCAATGCTTTAGGGGACTGTTGGGAAATTCGCAGAAATAAGTACAAAATTTTAAAAAAGCCACATAGTCGCAATTCGGACAAAAATGTGAAAAATTGAAGGATGTAAAAAGTTGTTATTGCAAGTTGCCTGCTGGTTGGTTTTTTGGGGCCCGGTTTCCTTTGTGGTTCTCTTTCCTTTGTTGTTCCTTCTTTTTCCAGAAAGGAGCCTTAATAAGGCTTATTTCTATGGGGGCCTCCTTTCCCTGGGGAAATTGGTTCACAAAAAAGCCTCAAATCCCAAAATGCACTAAAAATTTTTATGCCCAATTTGAAAAAGAAAAATTCTGGTTTTTATGCATGTTTCTAGTACTTGTAGAATCCCCTACCGGCTGCTTTGCCCGTCCATCCCTTTTTCACATATTCTTCGAAGAGGGGGCATGGCTTATAGATTTCTAACCCATACTCCTGAAGCAGTCTTTTCATTGTATTTAAAAGGTTGTCCAGGCCCATAGCGTCCGCCAGTTCGCATATTCCCACAGGTGACCTAAAGCCCAGTTTCACAATTTTGTCTATGGTTTCTGGATCAGCTACTTCATCTTTAATAATCCAGAAGGCTTCATTGGCTGCACCAGCTAAGGATCTGTTAACATCATACTTGCCTGCAAGACTCATATCAATTACTGGGGGCCCTTTACTCCAATCATAGAATCCTTTGCCGCTCTTCTTTCCTAACCTCCCCTCCTTGGCCATGGATTCAAAAAGTCCGGGTGGGGGCTGGAAACGTTTCCCGTAGGCTTTAACGAAATGCTTGCCTAGGGCAAGTATGATGTCTACTCCTATTATGTCCACGGCTTCAGCAAAGCCCATGGGGAAACCTATAGCTCTAAGTGAAGCGTCAAGCTCCTGTGGCGTCACCTCTCCCCTATGGATTGCCCACAGTGTTTCCATTCCTGCTCCCACAAGAATTCTGTTGTTCACAAAGCCGGGCACATCCTTTTTTACCATCACTGGGACTCTTCCAATCTTTTGGGCTACTTTCGATATTACATTCAGTGTTTCTTCACTGGTTTTTTCCCCCTTCACCACCTCCGCCAGCTGGCTTAGAATTGGCGGGTTCGAAAAATGCATGCCTCCAATTCTCTCAGCACCCTTCAACCCTTTGGCTATGTCCGTGACCGTTAAACTGGATGTGTTTGTGGCCAAAATCACATTCTTGGGTAGTTTATCCAGTTCTGCAAAAACCTTCCTCTTTACCGATAAATCTTCAGCTACCGCCTCCAGTACGAAGTCCACATCTTTTATTTCCTTCAAACTGTTAGCGATAGCGATTTTGTTTTGGACTTCATCGTAGGTTTTTTGGGTTATTCCCATTTGGCGGAGCTCATCTATACTTTTCTTTTGCTTCTGGGGTAAAGCATCTAGAACTGCTTTTGACTTGTCCGTAACGATGACATCTATATCGTAGAGGGCGAAGAGCAATGAAAGGTCAGAACCCATTGTTCCTGCTCCAATCACAGCCACTCTTTTAACTTCTTCAACCAAACATATACCTCCATAAAGATTTAGGCCAACAAAAAATTATTACCAAGGCATTTAGAACAAATAGATTTTTTCACAAATACTTAAACATTTTTAAAAACTAAATTCGCTCTTTAACCTATCCGAAGCCTCGGAAGGAAAAAAAGGATAACTCCAAGCTCTTATAGACCTGCATCAAGGTAGAATGGACATTTATTTGAATTCCAATGTATAGACTTTCCATTTAATTTTTTCCTTTTCGCTTCCAGAAAGTATGGTTTTTCCGCCTCTTTTGGGAAAAGAAGCCTTAAATAACCCTGGTCAAGGATAGGTTTAGGAAAAAATTAATGAGAAACTCTATACTTTTAAACATCCATTTTTGTTTTTCACCTGCTCCCTATTTTTCCTTCTTTTTTCAGTCTCAGAATTAGGGGATCCTCTACTCCTGCCTCCGCAAATCCCTTGGCTCTAAGCAGGCAGGAGTCACATTTGCCGCAGGGAACATCTCCGCCCTCGTAACAGCTCCAGGTCAACTCTAGGGGTGCGTCCAACTTTATTCCTAGCTCCACTATTTCCTTTTTATTCTTGTAAAGCAAAGGGGTTTCTATTTTCATATCTACATCGTATTTTGTACCAATTTTGCTTGCGACCTTTAGGAGTTCATTGACTTTCTCGTAAAATTGGGGTCTGCAATCAGGATACCCTGAATAGTCTAACACATTGGCAGCTATGAAGATTCTCGCCTCAACCTCCTCAGGTTTGACGCCACCCCTCTCTATTTTATACAGAATTTCCGATTCCAAGTATGCGGCGGCCAACATAATTAGGAACGTGTTCCTCATTGGAACATATGTTATTGGAATGTCCTCCATCATTTTTTCCACGCTTCGTCCTTTTGGCACAGGAAACAGTTCAGGGTTGGTTAAGGCACTGTACCAAGCAACATCCTTGAAGGATGAAATGTCCACGACCTTATGTTTTATTCCCAACTTTTCCGCTATTTGTTGGGCGCATCTAACCTCCTTGCTCAGTCTCTGCCCATAGTGAACTGTGAGTGCATGTAGTTCCCAACCCAAACTCCTAGCATAGGCAGCCGTGGTGGTGGAATCTAAACCCCCACTCAGCAAAACCACACCTATCCTAAACATGGAACTTCACCTAAACATTTTCAAGACACTTCGCTGAAGGCTTAAACCGCCCATTTACAATTTCGCTGGCCCTTCTTATATCTCCCACTCCTTTATCTCTATTTCTTCCTTCAAATCCATAATGGATGTTACGGCTTTAGATATGTTATACGTCACCACGAATACCAGTTTGGCCCACTTAATGGACTGTTTGGAACTGATTCTCTTTTTTTGCCTTTGTGCCTGCTCAATTGGGCGGAGTATACCTTTTTTCCTCCGATCATTCTCTTCAAACAAATCATAGGTAGAGTAGAAGCTCCCCGAAACTACCGTCTTAACTTTCGGGTTTCGGAAGTCTAGGTGAAACACATCTGCATCTTCTGACAAAAATATTACGCCAGAAGCCAATCCACCAGCCAATCCTCACTGGGCAAAGGATTAGGCGACCTAGCGTAACTCAAATGCTTCTCCGGCCAACTAAATTTAGGAATTATGTCAATGGTTCTAGCCTTAGTTTCGTATCCGGGCGTTGGAGGAGGAGAAGGCGGGGTTATTTCAAGGCTGTAACGCAGACCTGGTACTTTCCAGTGCCCTTATCGGATCCTCCCTAAACTCCGCCATCATTTCAGGCGTTACATATGTTCGCCTAAACTCATCCCCCCGACAAAGGTAAATAACCCTATCACCCTCCACCAAGTCTTTTTCGTCGGGCATATCCTCGATGGTTTTCCTCAAATCTGCGCCAAACTGTTTATTAAGATTCTCCACAAACACTCCTACTAAGACCAACCTATATCAACCATTTTTAGGCACTCAACAACTTCTAATTCAAAAAACACTTCACTTTATTAGTAGAAGAACAGAATTTTAAGGGAATCGGAAAAAAGAGAGATACTCAGCAGAACGTTTAACCCAGCATCAGCTTCTTTTTTCGAGTTTCCCATGCAACTTGTTTCCGAAATGCGGTCTCTGGAACTCTGCTTTTTGTTCAGTCTAATTGCACTTATCACTCCTCCTTTTGTTTATTGGAGACCTCTGATAGCTTCCTCTGGGCTGAGATCTAAACTTTCTAAAAGCAAACCCCATAAGGGAGTGAGCCTTAAAACAGGGGTGTACCAAAGGCTTTTTACTCCCCTCTTTTATGTGAAAGGGTAAGGTTCTTAACTAATTGGATGTGGAGTGCATAGTTTTTGTTCGATTGTGGCTTTTTTGAGGTGGGCTGCTTTGATTCTTGTTGATCACCGTGAAAAGAGAAGTGTGATACCTGCAAAGTTGCAGCAATTCGGTGTAGAAGTCAGGTTTGAAGATTTACCAGTAGGAGACTACTTGATTAGTGATAATTTATGCGTGGAGAGAAAAGAGATAAATGATTACATTACCAGCCTGACTTCTGGGCACCTTCATACACAGCTTTACGAGCTCAGCACCAACTTCGAAGTAAGCTACCTCATTGTGGAGGGAATAATTTCGGAGGCCCTAATGTACCGCAAAATAAAAAGAGAAGCCTACCTTTCATCACTTGCAAGCGCCTCCCTCAAGAGAAGCCCAGAGGGAAAGCGGGGAATCGTACAGATAGTTAATCTGGAAACGGCTTTTGACACTGCACTTTTCCTCAAAAGTTTAGATGAACATGCGGGAAAAATGGAACCCCGCATTCCCAAATTATCAAGGGTGAAAAGGGGAGTAAAAGACCAACTGGTATTTATAGTGTCCTCACTTCCGGGAATCGGCGAAATTCGGGCCAGAAGACTCTTAGAACACTTCGGCGACTTGAAAACTCTGGTTAACGCTGACTGGAAACAAATAGCAAGCGTCCCCGGAATAGGGTCGAAAACAGCCAAAGAACTATTCTCCCTTTTTTTAAAAAGGTATGGTGGAGAAGAGTGATGAGTTAAAGCTTAGTTTTCTCTCCCTCGGTTTAGAGCCGCGTGGAACTTCCGCTGCTTAGTGGTGGGATGCTCTAAACTATTTTCAACTTCTATTTTATATTTGTGGTGCAAAGGGCATTTGTCGCCTCATGTTAGCAACTTCAATGGAGTATTCACACTTTTTGACGAGTTGCTCATCTATATTCAGCTCTTTCGCTATTTCGTCGCTCTTCATTCCTTTTTCGAGACAATATAGTATGGTGTCCAGTGTCTCGTATTTGATTCCCATAAAGACTTCATCTGTAATTATAAATCCCGCAAGGAAGTCTGGAGTTGAGGGTTTCTCTATAATATTCTTGGGAAGTTTAAGATATCGTCCCAACTGTCTCACTTGAGTCTTATAAAGGTTCATGAGTGGCGCAATTTCGCAGGCTCCGTCTCCATGCTCATCATAAGTACTTATGAGGTACTCTGATTTGCACAGTGTTCCCACGACCAATAATCTTTTGAGGCAGCCGTAGTAATAAAGCATTATACTTCTTACCCTCGTCTTGGGTAAGATGAAGCAGAATGCACGTCTTTTTGACTTTATGTCTATTGTTGGTAGCTCTGTGGGTTCAGCTTCGAATGTGGAAACCCTTATGATTTCCTGCAGTTTCTCCATGAGCCACTTTTTGTTTTTTAAAGCACTGTCTGGGAGCAGGTTGTAGACTCCAATTTCTCTCAGTATCGGGGTTATATTAAAAATTTGATATTCTATTTTCAGTTTTTTATCTGATTCCCAAATCCGCGAAAAATGGGTTTTAAATTAAATTTTATGCAAAAGGTACTGGTGAATTTTCGCATATAAAATACTCCTTGGCAGAAAAACGGCTTCTAAAGCATAGGGTTATCCCAATTTTAGCCATAACTATAATCAACTA
>JAHQXB010000096.1 GCA_029856435.1 Candidatus Jordarchaeia archaeon | reverse complement strand
TCACTTTTCTGGCTCTCAGGAAGCAGGGTCTCCCTCACGTTTATGGATGGCTTCAGGGGAACTACCCGATCAGCAGGATGGGCGAGCAGGCGGCTCATGCTCCGAGAATCATTGTTAAGGTTGCCTTTGCGAGGTGCTCTACAGGGGTGGGTGAGGTTGCTGAGCGTGTTATTGTTGTTGTTTGTGAGAAGAGGGGGAGGTGCATATTTGCTTTTTGCGGGTTGAAGGGCGAGGAATGCTGCTTCTTGAGATCTAGAATCCTTAAAATAAAACCATTCATAAGCCTAAGGTGCTTTGGCTGTGTGGGAATTGGAAATTTTTTGTTTATTGGATGAGTTTTGCTCCTGTTCCCCCGTGATGTGTGCGTCTAACTCTTATCTCGGCTATTATGGGGTGTTGGGTGGCTACTCCTGAGGTTATGGCTATGCCGTTGGGGAGTAGGGGTATACGTCCAATGTCGTCTGTACTTGAATAGTCAAGGTAGGGTTTAAGGTATTCTAGGTCGTAGCTTCCTTCGATTCGGAATACTATTTTTGTTCCACACTGGCTGAGAATGTCTTTATCCAGCCCCGCGATTCTCTGGCTGGTGATGCAGAGTCCCAATCCAAACTTTCTGCCCTCCCGAGCAATTTTGCGCATCTGTCTCTTGCTGTAAGTGTTAGTTTCTTGGGGTGCGAAGCGGTGGCTTTCCTCCACCACTATAAGTGTTGGTGGGACCTCGTTTCTTTTTCGGGATTGGAACACTTTTTGGAGTATGACTCCCGCAACTATTCTTCTTACCCGTTCATCCATATCTTCGCTCAAATCTATTATGCTTAAGACTCCGGGTTTCACAATTTCTCTGGTGCTGAATCCTTCCCCAAATATGCCCAGCTCTTTCAGAACTGTTATTCGCCTCAGGGTGGAGAGAATGGTGTTTTTCTGGAACTTCCACTCTTCAGCTGCCTCCTCCACCGCTTCTGCTAGGGTCTCAGCATCGTAGGATTGTCTCTCTTCGCTTAGCCTTTTCACGGCTAAGAATAGGAGGTCGGACTGTACGTCACTCATTCCACAGATTTCACTTATGGCGTATGCGTCCAAATCACTCATGTTTATTGTGATTTCTCCTCCACCGTTTTTGCCCAAACCCTTTGGAAAATATGTGACCGCTCGGTAGCCTTTAGGGGTGACTCCGAACTCTTGGCAGCGCTCAATCTCCTCAGGATTCTTGTTAGGCTGCCTAAAAGTGCTATACTCTCCGTGGGGGTCGATGACCAGCACCGGAAGATTTTTCTCCAAAAGTTCCTCGATGAGAACTCCCACCGCATAGGATTTTCCGCTCCCCGTAGCTCCCAGTATTGCTACATGGTGTCTCACCAGTTTTTCGGGGTCTAGTAACACTTTTATGGCGTTGTTTCCCCTCATTAGACCAATGTAGAGTCCGTCGCTGGGCAATCCCAAGAGGCGGGTGAGTAGTCGGGTGTCTGCTCTATAAACTGTGTCGCCCGGCTCGGGGGCGTCCTCTGGGGGGAGTATCCTATCATTTCTGACTATTCCCACCACTTTTACTTTTGCTACTCTCCACCTGCTGGATCTTGTGGGGAATCTTGAATCTACGGTTATGCCTCGGGCGATGTGGTACTTCACAAATTCTGGGTCTGTGTAGTACTCATTGTAGCTTTGTATGCTGGAGATGCGGCCTACAAGTACGCTGAGTCCTAGAGGCACTTCAACGTATTCTCCTACTTTTACTTCGGTTTCCTCAGCTATTTGAAAGTTGAAATTTAGGTGGTTGGGGGTGTTTCCCTCACAGATTATTACTCCTAAGTCTTGCTTGGCCCCCCTCTGGATTGTGTTATTGTTTGTGGTTTTCTTTTGCATTTGCTTTTTTCCTCCCCGCGTTTTTTAGGCGTTTGAGGTCCCGTGTTCTTTGGAGCTCATCCCATAGGCCCATTAGTCCAGTTTTGAGTGAGCCTTTAACTGCCTTCATTAACTGTTCCAGATTAACCATGGCCACATTCTTAGCTGAAGAAACCACACTGGGGCCACCTTCAAATCTGGATTTTAGGGGGATGGATGAAAGGCTGAAGGCTAGGTCTGCGATGCGTTTCTGGTCTTGGAGGGGATTTTTGGAGATGAACTCGTATTTTGTGACGAAGGGCTTTTTCATAACGTAGAACTCGTAATTATTCTCGGTGGGGGGCTTATCCTTTTCGTGTCCCCTTTTTATGAGGCAGGTGGAGTCACCATCCTCTAACACCAAGGAAAGGAAGTTTAGGTCGTTGGTGGAACCCAAGTCTTGCTTCAAAACTCCGCGAACCATTTTAAAGAAAAAGTTGTCCATGGAAATGGGAACCACGCCCACTGGAACCACGTCACACTTACTTGCAGTTTCAAGGAACTTGTAGTACAATTCGTGGCACCGGTCCCTTAAACGCACCAGTTCCCGTGAGTAAACCATAAAGCCGTGTGGGGCAAGGGAGCCCAACTTAAAATACACCTGAAACTTATCCCCATGCTCTTCAAGTATCTCAACTCCCAAGCGGTAATGCTGGATTTCTCTCAGGTAGCGGGCAGCTATACTTCTTCCCGCCTCTAGGAGCTCCGGAAAATCGGTGGACATTTCAAAGAATGGTTCGCCCTCCTCAAAGGGTTCGATTCCCCTGTATGAGTGGAGATCTGGAATATAGCGAGACAGGGACTTGCCCTGATCCAGAATATTTTTATCAAAGAAACCTAGGTATGCTCCACTGCTTAAGGCGACTACTGACAACAGGGAGAAGTCAAAAAGTGCCCAGTGCTCTAACTTGTGAGCGGAAGCGCTACCGCAAACGTAAACATTGTCTAGGAACAGGTCATCTGCAAACTTGGGTAAAACCAGTGTTTCTCCAAGCAAATGGTTCAGATATTCTGTTTCCTCCACCCTAGTTTTGCACAGTTTTTCTCTCACTTCGGTGCCTAAGATTTTGGGGAAATCCAGTTTTTCTAATAGCCGGCGAACCTTGTCTGAGACGGAAATCAGCTCTGCTTGGGCGGCGGTGTCTTGGCCTACAAAGTTTTCTACCAGTAGGGTGGATTTGGGTTCGAAGAGCAATTCGCTGGTTACATCGTCAATCCTGTCAATGTTGACTCTGTACCTTCCTGCCCCCTCATAAGTTAGAATGTCAAGGTTTGAGAGGTCGTCGAGGTAGTCTTTGACTGCCCGTTCGGTTAGGTCCACCTTGTCCGCTAGGGAGGATACGTCTACCACTCCCTGCTGTGTGAATATTTCGAGGCAGGCGTTTAGGATAAGTGTTAACCTTGCTCGGTATGTGGATCCTGTCCGCCCCAACAGATTCACGCTCCAATAATATGTCTGAATTGGAAATATATTTCAAATCTGAATAAATATATCTACAGGGGGAATATAAACACACCGACAAAGTGGGGCAAAAACCAAACAAACAAACAAAAAACATTCAGAAATTATAATAAAAAGTAAAAAACAAGATAAAATAGATAGATAAATGAATGAATTAAATAGCAAAATGAAGATTAAACATCGTGCACCTAAAAAGAAGCAGAGGAGAACCTGAAATAGTGAAAATATTGGATAAACTCAAAAAAAGATATGTGTTTAGTTGGCATCCCTAAAAAATTGGTTTGTAGGTTGTTTCCGTGGATTTATTTTGCTGGATGTGGGGGTTTGTTTTTTGTTGGGTGGGTTATGTGCCGAATATTTTTGACCATAGTGTGCCTTTTTTTGCTGGTTTTAGGTTTGTTTTTAGTGTGGTTTCTATTACTTGTTTTAGGTCTTTTTGGATTATTGAGCCGTGTGATGGGGCTATTATTTTTAGGGGTTTTTTGCGGAGTGGGGAGAGGTAGGTTTTTATGTCCTGTTGGGTGTATCCCAGTCCTTGGTGGAGTTCGGTTATTTTTTTGATTAGTTCCTCTGTGGATTGTGGGTGTAGTGTCCATTTTTCTTCTGTTAGTTGTCCGAAGTAGTCTCCTGTGAAGAGGATTCCGTCTGGTTGGAGGTTGAATATGGTGGTGCCTGCGGTTTCTATGGGGGCGTGTATGATCTCTATTTTTCTTTTGCCTAATTGGATTGTTTCTCCTCCCTCTGTGAGGATTGTTTTGCCCACTATTCCCATGAATCCTAGCTGGGCTTTGGTGTAGCGGTGTGCTATGGTTTCGGCGTTGTAGGCTTCTGATATGTATTCGGGTAGTCCGCCCATGTGGTCTAGGTGTTCGTGAGTTACGAGGATGTAGGATATTTTTTCTGGGGGGATTATTTTTTCTATTTCTGGGGTGAAGTTTTTGGCTGCCTGCATTGTTCCGGTTTCTATGAGGGTGGGTTTTTCGTCCAGTATGAGGAAGGATGCCACTGATATCTGGTTTTCTTTCAAGTACGTGGAGAGGATGTAGATTCCCTCACCTATTTCGTGTACTTCAACCATTTTTGGGGCCTCACACGTAGCTTTGGTGCTGGTACTTTTGGTTTATTTCGATTATTTCCCGCTCAAGTTCGTCTAATTCTTTCTTTATTTTTTCGAGGAGCGCGTCACAGATAACTATGCATTTGTCTTCTGTTTTTAGTTTTTCTGAGAAGATTTTTACATATTTTTTTGCCAGCTGCCTTGCCATAGCAGTAGTTGTTCGGGAGATGATAGAAAGCATAACGTTACCATTATGCGCCATCACAATTCTGTTCCTATTGGTTAGTATCTCCTCCACAGGCTCGTCTAGAATCTCTTTTGTGAACAGGCATATGGAGTTAAAAGCAGACGCAACCAAATTCGTGTCTATGGAGGGCTTCACATTAAAGAACTTGTTGTGAATGAGTAAACCGTGAGAGGTTTCAAGAATGTAACCAACGATCAATATTTTCGCTACCTCCTAGTTTTATTCACCTTATTCAAATCACTAAAAATCCCTTAACAATGAATACATCGAATTTTCAAGGTTAGCCACATAAAAATATAAAGTGCAATTTTATTTCTTTTTTCATTCACCAGAACAAATCATCCCACCGAAACTCGTAAAACATCATTTAGCAGCATTCAATCCCTTCATTGTAGGATGGAGTTGTGTAAACATTCAATCCCCAATTTATAGACTTCTATAAATGGAAAGAAGCCCTAATAAACAATCCTATTGGAGGCAAAATCGATCAACTTTGCATCACCATCACAGGGGAAAACATAAATTTAAAACAAGCCTTAAGCACTCCCACAAATGTTTAGCCTAACCGGCAGTATCGGAGCCATAATTCACCACAGCTAGTGGCCAGCCTCAAAATCACAGTTCCAAAAATAACATCCCGTCCGATAATCAAATCCCCTAAACATATTATGACAAACGTTGGGGAATAAAAAGTTGAGGAGACAGAACGAGATGCAGCTAGAAATTAAATGCTTTTGCGTACAGCTCAGATTTTATTTAGTTTAGGATTCCTTTCCCATTAGGTCTATGCTTTTAACTTTTGCCATTCTCCTTTGGTGGTGTAGATTAGCCCTATTCTATCCCTCATTTCGAGGCTCTATAATTGGAAAAGAAGCCCTATAAAAGCGCCCTTCGAAGCCGAAACCGAGGGAATCTACACCACGCTTGTAGATGTG
>JAHQXB010000121.1 GCA_029856435.1 Candidatus Jordarchaeia archaeon | reverse complement strand
ATGTGGACCTGACCGGCGCCGGACTCTGGAAAATATTCCAGAAGCTCGCCGAGAGAACCCCCGACCCATTAACAGTCTTCAACCCCCACCTCTCACCGGTCCTGATAATCGACGAACACAAGGTAAAACTCAACGGAGTTTGGGGATACTACTGGAGCACCCAGAACCCGGAGACGCGTATAGAGGTGAACCGGGCGTTCAGCTGGGTTAGAAACGACCTGACGGCTAAGAACCTAGTCGAAGATGCACTAGCCAAGAACCCCGAAACCAAGGTCGTAGTAAGCGGCAGCCTCCCCCACTACGATGCAGCCCTCCAAGCCTCAGGCAAGCGTGTGGCAAAGATATATTACAACAGGAAGCCAAAAGGGGTCGAACATTCCTCAAGAGGTTGTGAAGAACACAGTGGTCGTATCCCACGAGGGTGAGGTGGCCTACGTATACCGCGGCTTGGAGGAGACGACCCTAGTGTAGGGGGTGGGTGTCATCACGGCTGAGGAACTCGCCCACCTCATACACCGATACAACACTAGTCTGGTGGTCTGCGTCTACAATCGGCTTCGCGTTATACCTTTCGACTAGCTCGTCGAGTTTCTCAGACCCCTGGTGGGGAGTGGTGAGATCTGCCACATCAGGTGTGGTAGGGACTATTTCAAGGCCTACATTGAGTGTCGCTTCAAGTACTTGAAGAGGGGGTTGCGTTGGTTTGATTGGAACTTCCGTAGCTTGGGTGGGCTTAAGAACACCTTTAAGCTCCTCTCCATAGGATACAACCTTCTCAAGGTGGGCCGGACGCTGGGTTGCACTTCATTGGAAGCGGGGGGTGTCGAGAAGCTTAACTATTGTGAGGTGTGGGATAAGCTACTCAGGAGCGATGCCCATGATTGGTGACGCGGGGTTAACTGTGCCGGACTTCCCGCCGATAAAGTTAAAGTTCTACTGTGATTTTTTCACCGACCTTTTTAACTGGTATTCTCCAGAATCTTTTATGCCTCTCAACTCTCCCTTCCATCAACGCTTTTGTAAGCCTCCTCCTCAGTTGTTGGATAAAGCCATCATTGTCGAGGAGCACGATGCCCTCCTGAATGGCGTCGAGAACGAACCCTGTGAACCCCCTGAACATGCTCTCCAGCTCCTGGGGAGAGACCCAAAGCGCCTCCACGATTCCCGGTAAACCACCCCTGAACCTTCTTCTCATGGAAATTATTTCATCTTAGGGTTTGTTGAAGTCATCTGATACTATGATTAGGTCCACGTCGCTCTTTCTGTAAACTGCCTTTCCACGGGCAACCGAGCCGTATAGAAGAGCTCCCTTTACTTCGACGAAGTCTGATAGGCCGGCCAAGTATTCAACTATGGGTTTTGCGTGGACCTCCTTAACTCCACTTTTTCTGAGGGTGTCCCTTACATGCTTAAGCTTCTCCTCTTCTAATCTTTTCAAGAAACTCACACTCCGGTCTCATCTTGGAACACAGGTTATACTTCTCAAAGAGGCGAGCTAAGGCTCCAGCTATGAATCTGGCGTCATCTATGAATTGTCTAACTGCGCCCTCGGAGTAGCAATCGTTCGGTGTGGTCACACCACCGGTGTGCGGCACACCATATCTCGGCCTTGTTCTCTCATCCTCCAAAGTCTTGGCTATCGAGGAAACATCCTCCAACAAGGCAAAATCCTCCGGGGATATTTTAACATCAATCTCACCCAGCTGAACATCTGAGAGAATTTCGTCCAGCTGCCAAGAGGGATTATGAGCCTGGGTTCAAACCCAAGAACAGATGTAACCGCCTTCAAGAGTTTTTCAACAAACTGCTGCACGTGATAAACAATGGTTCCCCGGTTCTCCCCAACACTGAGCCTCCCTATAACCCGCCAGTCCTCCAACGCGAGCCTAATCCAACTTGAAGCTATTTCAAGATTATCCACCATCTCAAACACGCCATTAACACTGTGTCTACCCTAGAAATTAAACTTTACGGGAATGCTAAAAAGAATTGAAAAACCCAATTGGGGCACTTTAACCCCCCAAAAGAGAGACGCCCCTCTAGGGGGTGGATGGGAGAAACAAAAGATATTAGGAGAGAAAGACCCGTGGCGCGGAGCTGCAATACTGTTCGAAAGATGTTTTTAGCCGTTCTTACTTAAGGGAAAATTATGTGCTCTGTGGCTGTTTTTGGGGAGAAAAACAAGTGTGTAAACATGCCTTCAGATAAGCCCGCTCCGCTATCTCAACCCAATTTTTCGAACACTATTGCGTGGAACTGCCTCACGTGCTCTCTGAGACCGGAACCTGATTGCACGCTAGCCAGCAGCCAAGAGGCAACGAAATCCTCAAAAACCACCTTCTTTGGAATACGGGTTTAACCCTAGTTCCTCCGCGGCTTCAGCGGCTACTCCATGAAGCCACTTCAACAACCCCTTTAACAGTCTTCTTACCAAATGCAACCATTGAGTACATGTGATCCTTATCTATATGGGACAGTTAAAACATTCTTCGAACAGCATTGGGCCTGGCGGAGATGCTAATCGCAGCAGCCCTAGCATCCTACAGTTAAGGCAATTTGTCGAGTTCTATGGAGAGCCACTGCAGAAATTTTTTAACTTCTCCTGCTGGGGGCTGGCTCGGGCGGGATGTAGATGATGCGTGTTTTTATGGGGGGTGAGGGGAATGCGGAAAAATAGGATTACGGCTTCTCTTCCTGATATTTGAACCGGTGCCGGGAAGAAAAGAAAATTGCGAAGTGGGCTATAGAAAAACAGGAATTTTATAACATTTTTTTATAACTTCTTTTTTTAAAAAACTAATAGTAATAGGTATAGTATACTATTTTTTGAAAAATTAAAATAGCTTTAAAACAATAAAATTATTCAACAAAATAGCTAAATGGGGGGAAGAGAATCGAACAGAAAAAAAGCGTTAGTGGTTGAAGCTCCTATAATAGTTATCTCTGGGGTAGCAGTGAAGGTTTTAACTCTTGCCAGCAACAGTAGGAGTACATCGTTAGCACCGCTGATGGTACAAGTCTCACATTTAATGGGCAAAAGTTTGGCGTGTGAAAATCCGAGTGAAACACCAGACGACGTAATGAGAGCCGTGAATCTCGGTTTCAGAAACTGGTTAGTAAAGTGGCGGGCTAGTTGAAGCTTATGTTCACAGCAACAACCCCGAAGTGGGAGAACAACTAATTGCACAATTCTTAGATAGACCCGAATGTGACCTCCTCAACCATTTGAAAATAGTGGCTTCCAAGTTTCGTTCACCATTTCCCGCTAGTCGCCAGGGCGGTGTTTCATGGATGCTTGCGGGGTTGCACCTTCAAGGCTTTAACTTTGCACAGACCAATGCGGTGTAGATTCTTTGATTTCGCCTTCGAAAGAAGCGTTCATAGGGCTTCTTTTCTGATTTAGAGCCTTGAAATGAGGGATAGAATCGGGCTAATCTACATCACCCACAGACCAGCGCCTCTCAGGCTTATCTCCCTCTTCCTTGTGCTTCAGGGCTTGGTCACCTGGTGACTGGTACTCCAGTCGAGTCCCTATGCCAGGCGTTGAGCTTGGCACTCGTTGCCGAACGTATTGGAGCCCTTTTCGGGTATCTCAAGCTTCATTCGCACAGTGTGGCTTGGTTTTCTCCGATTGTTCCCCCTTAAGGGGAAAATTTTGATATTCTGTTCGTTTTGCCAGCTCAAAAAAAACTTCCTTAATTCATCCACTGTTTGAAAACGGTGGTCTTGAGGTGGTCTTTATAAACTCCATGAGTGGATCTGAAGAAAAGGAGATGGAAGGCAAGGTTGTCTTCGGTCAGAATGGTGGTCGGTCCTGCTTGCTTAGTTCTCATTGAAGCTGGTTCATCGCCTTAACTTAATTGGTCTTAGATATGCGGTGCTTGATGGTAGCGCCGCCCGATACAAGGCATACTAGGAGGATTAGTCCTCCAGCTATGGCGGCAATGAGTTCCACCGTGGTCATGAGATTGGCTTTGATTACACTTAGGACCACGTAGACTGTAAAGGGAAGCATCAGGAACAAACTTGAAAAGAATCCCGGATTGTAGCCTCGGGCTTTAATTGCAAATGGTAGGCTATGACCTAGTGAATTACCTGCATTGAAGATTAGTAGCATTACCGGAAACCAGATTGCTGACGTTCCAACGAGGGCGGCTGCTGCAATGACGAACCACATCCCCACATTGCCAATGAAGATCGTTCTATCGCTTGCGAACTCAGAATCTATGTTGAGCATCTTGCTGCCAAAGAACTCCTTGAAACCTCCGGGGAAAACGTACTCCTCAAATTGATGAATCATCAGGACTGGTAGGTGTAACCAGAATAGCCATGAGAAAACGTTGAGAAGTGGATCCAGAATGAACCATACAAGTAGCCCCAGAAGGATTACAATGGCGGCGATACCGCCCACCTTTGGCCAGATTCTATATACAGTCTCCATCATGGCATCTCCGATCCTCTACATTCTTTGAACGTAGAAGTACGGACCCTATAAATCTTCAGTGATTGACTTTCTAATCCTTCGATTTTTCGCTTAGTCTGAAATCTTTTCTCATTTTATTTTATTTCCTTTTTTCCTCTTAAGAGTGATGCCAGGAAATTGAGGGGGGCTGGCTAAGAGTCCAGGTTTAACAATTAGTTCCCTAATTTCTCCTGACTCAAAGTCCACGTCTTCCACTTCTTCTACGACTTTTGTAAGTTCGTTTTTAATTAATAATGGTTTCAAAAAGCTTGTCCAGATTTTTATCAATTATACTATTTAGAACTCGTCTGGCCAAGCACATATAGTAAAATTCTCTGCCTAGTAGTTTTCTCCATACCTTCTAATACGCCCCTAATAACCTGCTGTCAACTCCTCCTACAATTACCACTTCAGCAGCCACATTCCCCACAATTTGAGCGTATAATCCACTTATTATCATCCCTCCACCGGTTGTCCAGAGTTCAACCCGGTTGAGGGGTGCTTGAGGCAGACGAAGAAATTCTGTGGTCGCATATAAAGTTTCACTGAGATGAAGAGAACCCTCACAAAATACCTAAGAACAAAAAGGTTCAAGTCAAATATTGAAAAATATTTATGTCGTTAGCAATAGAATGGGAGGTTCTTACGCTGCGGGTCCTGGAGGAAATTGTGTTTGTCCCAGTTGCGGAAACACTGCGCCACATCAACCGGGTGTTCCATGCACAACTGTAACTTGCTCCAAGTGTGGCGCGAAAATGATAAGGGGGTTAGTTTAGAAAATTTGAAACCAGATAAAAAAGGTTAACAAGAAAATTTGGATATTAATTTGATAATAGTTTTTCAATAAATTTCTTTTATGCCTCATGTTGACGAATAAGCCAAAATTCTTTGGTTCTAGTTTTTAGTAGTAGCTGTGTGGTTTTGTTCAGGGTTGATTTATTATTACTTGACCTTCACGCTTCGGTTTATATTCTTGTTATACTTAAAACAGGCGGCGTATTTTTGGGCAATATTAGTTTAAGGGTTGTATTTTGAATCTTTTTGTAGATTCTTGGAACATATGTTCTAGTAATAAGGGGAGAGGATGTCTTTTTCAAAAATTGTTTTTTAATAAAAATAGTGTTTAGTTTTCTTTTGTGTAGTCTAGGTGTTTGGCTGCGAGTATTATTCCGGGTATCATTGTTGCTGCGGCTATGGTTATTATG
>JAHQXB010000140.1 GCA_029856435.1 Candidatus Jordarchaeia archaeon | reverse complement strand
CAGAAGTCCTCCTAAAAACCATGTAATAAAAATTACAAACAGAATTATTCCAACTTCACCAACATTATAACTTGATAATTTCCTTATAAATCTTAAATACACTGAACCAGATAAAAGAAGAAAGTCAAAAAAGAATATTGAAATTGATAGCAATTTAAAAGTTGATCTTATAGTTTCTGTAATTAAAGAATAATTTTTTTGAATAAATCTTATACAGTTGTAAATAAATAGTGAAATAATTAATAAAGTAATTATAATCCGTTGATTCTCATCAAAACTAAATAATAGATCACCTAAGATTGCTAAAATTAAACTAAAAATTAGTAATCTGATTATTTTATTTTTTGACTCGGAGATATTTGAAATCTTATAATTCACGTACATTATTTTATTAAAGCAAAAAAATTAGAAGTTTAATTATAAATGTATAATTGATACCATTTTAGGATATATTAATTTTTTAAGGTATGAAACGAAAATATTTTTGAAAAACGGTGTCTGGAACTAAACCTAGTTTATTAGCAAAATTTATTAAAGACTTAGTTTTTTTTACTAACAAATAATACGAAGGATAATCTAAAAATTTTTTTGGTGGAGTATTCATTATTTTTTCAAATTCTTCTTCACTTAAATTCAACTTTTTTATGCAGTAATACAACAAATCTTCACCTCCCACAAAAGGATCTTTACGTAATATTGCAATAGCTTCTTCTCTTTTAATTTGACCACTTCTAATCTTGGCAGATAAATGAAGTTTTCTTTTATCAATATTAAATTTTCTTGTCAAGATATATGATTGAAAAAATGCAGTATAAACCGATTCATGATGTTTATCTCCATAATTTTGCCATTTTAATTCATTTTTTAATGTTTCTAATACTTTTTTTTCGTCATAAGGGAAATAATACAATAAACGAATTTGTTTAATACCTCTAATTAAAGTATAATAAATAAATTTCATAATGCCCATATTAGGGAAACTTTTTATTTTTTTGGTACCGAATTTTTTATGAATACTGTTTACATACTTTCCGTCCATATAAGTCCAGGTAATTGGCGTTGTTCCTTCAGTTCTAAAAGAATGACCATGGATAATGTATTTTACATTATTTTTATTTGCTTCTTCATATAAAACTGAAAATATTATCCAATCCGTAGGTACCTCTGCATCTGGCACAGACGCAAAAAGAAATGACCTTTGTAAATCCTTAAACTCTTCCCAATCCGCTACATGAGTATGGAGATCAACATTTAAAATCTTACAAGCATTCTCAATATTCTGAACCGCAATTTCTGAATTCCAACCATTATCAAAATGGACTGCTAATGGCCTCAAACCTAATTTTACAGTATTATACAATGTATATGTACTATCTCTACCACCACTTACACCTACAATACAATCATACCTTTTACCTTTTCCATCTTTTTTTATTTTATCAATAATTAATTTTAATTTTTTTTCTGTATCCTCGTTGATTGGATATTTCTTTTCTAATTCATCATGTATTTTACAAAATGTACATACCCCATTTTCATCAAAATTAATACCTGGAACAGTATCGTCCATAACACACCTTGAACAAATAACTTTTGGATTATAAAAATACGACTTTATTTCCATTGTTTAATCCCAAATTTCTCTAAAAAATTTACTTTCTTTACTTCTTCAACGCTAAAAGGATAATGTTCTATAAACCATACAAGAAAACTAGTTACATCAATTTTATTTTCGATCAATTTATGTCTGTAATTCTTATAAATTTCTTTTATATGAGGATTAGTTAGTATTTTCTTTGCTAAATCTATTAATTTTTCTTCATCATCAACGCTGAAAAGACCATATTTTTCTTGGTCTTTTAATGTTCCCGCACTTAATCTATTTATATAAATTGCAGGTACACCAAGAATTACACACTCAGAAGCCGTTGTGGCACCTTCACCAACATACAATGAAGCATATGCTAATACATCATGAAATTTATCTGGTGAAACAGGTAAACGGAAATCGATTAAATCTTCAGGTAAACCCTTTCGTCTACGGTGTTTCGGAGTATATGGAGGAAAGCGAAGTGGTAATATTACAGGAGGATTATCCCTTTATTTGCCACAAGGCTTTTAATGAGTGTAGGAAAAGGAAGATACCTACTGTTCTGACAACCAAGCGCACAAACTGGCCTGAAAACTTTTTTGTGCGTAATATTTACAGGTTGTTTGATTCGACTAGAAACAAAAAACTGCGGGAGGGTGCCACGGCTATCGTCGCTAATTGTACCGCGGCTAAGGAATTCTGGATTAATACCTTGGGAGTCAAAAAGCCCATTGAATTGATACACGTTGGTGTCGATACGCAAATATTTAAGCCCGAGAAAGTGAAACCAGTAGAACTTAATGAGGGGAGATTCAAAATTTTGACGGTGGCACGAGCGTATCCATTTAAGGGATTAAGATATCTTATTGAAGCGATGGAGTATGTTTCTAAAAAGGTTCCCGGAGTCAAATGCTACATTTTGGGTAAAGGTCCGGAACGAAAGAACCTTGAAAAACTTATTAGCCAACTCAACTTGGAGCGCATTGTTAGTTTTATTGATAAAGCTATTCCGAACCAGCAGATGCCGGAGCTTTACTCACAGTGTGATGTTTACGTTCAACCCAGTATCGTTGAACCCTTCGGAATAGCGGTTCTTGAGGCTATGGCGTGTGGAAAACCCGTTATCGGAACCAACGTAGGCGGAATGTTGGACACGATTAAGGATGGAGTAACCGGGTATCGTGTTGAGCCCAAAAACTCAAAGGAATTGGGGGAAAAAATTACAAAGCTCCTTCTAGACCCCGAAAGAATGAAGGAAATGGGTAAAAACGCCAGAGAACACGCCAAAAAGTTTGATTGGAAAGTAATTGCATCAAAGTACGATAAACTAATACGAAGGATATATGGGTTCCAGTAGAGTTAACGGTTTTAGCTGCGGGGATAATTTTGTGTAAAGTTTAATATAGGGGAATCTGTATATTTTTTTCATCTCTTATGTGTTTCACCTGCGACTACTCGGTTAATCGGACGGTGCTGGTGAATGGTTTCAAATGCCTGTTAGAGAAGACTAAAGTAACGTGTACACCTCGAATGGCGTCAAGTATTAAAATTATTTGTGCCTAGTCAATTGGAGGATGCTGGAAATGTATAACGTCTTGGTAACTGGTGGTTGTGGTTTTATTGGTTCACACTTGGTGGATGAATTGATGAAAATGAAACACAGTGTAAGGGTCTTTGATAATCTAGAGTTTCAAGTGCACGAGGGGAAAATTCCAGAATATTTGAATACTGATGCTGAGTACATTTTTGGGGATATCAGAGACGAAGAGGCCCTGAAGAAGGTCGTGGAGGATATTGACATAGTTTTTCACTTAGCGGCATGCGTTGGAGTGGGGCAGTCAATGTATGAAATAAAAAGATACGTTGATGTTAACTCGATGGGAACCGCGAAGCTTTTGGAGGCTCTCATCAGTGAGGAGGCCAATGTTAAGAAGCTAATCGTTGCATCATCGATGTCTATATACGGGGAGGGAGCCTACGAGTGTGAGGATTGTGGCGTTGTTTATCCTAGAGTACGATCCAAGGAACAATTTAAGAGTAAAAAATGGGAGGTAACTTGTCCCAAGTGTAAAAAGATAGTAAAACCAATACCCACGAGTGAAAGTAAACCCTTACACCCCACGTCTGTTTACGCGATAACAAAGAGAGACCAAGAGGAGATGTGCTTGACGATAGGAAAAGCCTATGGAATTCCTACTGTGGCATTAAGATTTTTCAACGTCTATGGCCCGAGACAGTCTTTATCAAATCCATACACGGGTGTTGCAGCTATTTTTTTATCGAGAATCAAGAACAATAATCCTCCTCTAATTTTTGAGGACGGTTTACAGTCCAGAGATTTTGTGAATATAAGGGACATAATTCAAGCCAGCGTCTTAGCGATGGAAAGTAACAATGCGAATTATGAAGTTTTTAATGTCGGCACCGGAGAGCCCACAACCATATTAAACATAGCAAATATTTTAATTAGATTATTCAGAAGCGATCTGAAGCCAAAAATACTTTATAAATATAGGTCTGGAGATATTCGTCACTGTTACGCAGACATATCCAAGATAAAAAAAATCGGCTTTAAACCGAGGGTTCAGTTAGAGAAGGGAATGAGTGAGTTAATGGAATGGGGAAACAGGGCCGAAGCCAAAGACAAAACCGAAAAAGCGCAGCGTGAGTTAAAAGAAAAGGGTTTAATAGAAGCATAAAGATGAGGAACGTATGTTTGATATTCTAACTGATGTTGGCTATTTAAAAAACCTACATAAGCTTCGCATCTTAGATAAAGAATGAAAAGCTTTTTCATAACAAATATATTCTCTGAGATAAATTGGAACGAAGTATGTATTGGGGGTAAAGTGTTTAGAAGTTTATTAGGGGGGTTCCGGTGTATCCTCGTTTAAGTAGCATTATTCCGTTTATTGATATTAGAATCCCGTAGCTTCCGTTTTTAACTAATTCGGGTACAACTAAGCTGAAGGCGACAGGCGGAACCGGACTTCCGTATTGCCCAAATATTGGTGGTAGGTAGTAGGTGATGCTGGTTTTATCTACTAGTATGTAGTCATATTCAAAAATGGGATGATAAACGGGATACGCGTTAAGATTGTGGGACATATGAGGAAAAATTTCGTTCTGTGTTGCCACCGTGGAATATAGAGGAATGGTGTAAATTACCATCTCAAGGACTTGGTCATGAAATGTTACTTGCGGGGGTCCTCCCAAAGGACTACAGCTTAGGAAGAAGGTGATGCTACAGATCAGCAGGAGGGTGATGGTTGCTGCGAGAGGCCTATTGGCTATGTAAAGCAGCTTGTTTCTTACATACTTTTTTTTCACTATTTTTGCTGCTTTGGAATTTTTCGATAGCATATTTGTAGCCAATTTTCCAAGCCATTGTGTTAGGGTTTTTGCGCCGTAGACAGCTGATACGAAAATGAACGGAATGAGGAGAGCGGGGTATTGGGTTCCCACGGGGAGGTAGTGATTAGGGTTAAGTGAAAGTAGGGAGGGTGCAAGCCACGGTAATGATATAAGCAAAGAGGGGGGGTTGAGCAGTGAGAGGAAGGCGAGAGGGCCGAGTAAGACGACGAGATAGAAGACTTTGCTGTAGAAGGGTGTGAATGCTAACTGAAGGATGTATAAGGGTCTGGTTAAAACTGAGATCAGTATGTCTGTAATGCTTCCGCCAAGGTAAAACCAGGTCTTGAAAGGATTATACGAAGAGGCGGATAACGAGCTGATTATTCGCCCTGCTTGGATGTACCACACTGTTCCTGCAGCTATCGTTAAAAGGGAAGCAACAATACTTTTATCCGTTAAGAGGCCTTTGAGGCTGAGAACAGAGATTTGTAGAATTTTGTTTCGGTTTATCCAGATTCCGTAGATTCCAATGAACACAATGATGAGTGCTACTATCTCCTTACACATCATCGCTAAGATGATGAGTATAAAGTATATGGTGATCTTCTCTCTTTTGAGGTAGTAGAACGCCGCGATTAGAAACAGAGGCACTAGGGACTCAGGGTGGAAGTCGTACCAGTTAACCCCCTGAAGAGGAGGGTACAACAAATAAAGGATTGCAAAAACCAATCCCGCCTTCTTACTTGCTAATTCGTCTCTGGCGAGCCAAAAAATCGGGATGGCTCCTAGGGACAGAAAGAAAGACTGCAAAACCAGAAGGGTAAGGG
>JAHQXB010000102.1 GCA_029856435.1 Candidatus Jordarchaeia archaeon | reverse complement strand
GATCTTGGTAGCGGATGCGGATAAACCCCTTTAAGAAGCGCCCTTCTAGACAAAGCCCTAAAACTATCAGCTCTGCATAAACCACTAGGTGAGTGAGGTGAGCATGCACCTGTGGAAAGCCGGAGTGCCCAAGAACGAGCGGAAGGAGACCCTCAGAAAGCTGAGAGTGATGTTGTGCATCTGCAGAAACTCTGTGCTTGAGCACTTGATGGGGATGTGGAAAGGCTAAAGTGGAGGATTGAAAAGATGCTTGCCGACCTTAGGGAGCTGGCAAAGGGGCTGGCTGAAGACGACCTTACAAGCGCGGCGAAGTTCCTGAGGAACTCAGCGAGCTATATGGTGATCCTCGCCAAGCTGGCTGTGAAGGGAATAGAAGTGCCTTACACAAACAACTTCATCGAGAGGTTGATGGGGGAGATAGCAAAGAGGGTTTGAGAACCGGTGGATGCGCTGGAGCACCCGGGGACTGGAGAACCTGCTGAACATACTCCTGGTGAGGTATTTCAACGAGCAACTTTTCGGTGAGATTAAAGAAAAATACTTGAGCCACGAGACCTTGTCGTAAGTATGTAGTTTGTTGACATGGTATGTGTGCAGGGTTAGCTGGTCTTACTCCTTTTTTAGGCTTACTTGGAAGGAAGCCCTGTAAAGCCTCCTTTTTTGGAGAGGATCAAACGATTACGCATAGAAGAGAAGCTACATACTTAAGACGAGGTCCCTTGAGCCACGGAAAAAACATTCAAATAGGTAACTATAGATTTTCCATTTAATTTTTTCCTTTTCGCCTTCTAGAAATGTGGTTTTTTCCGCCTTTTTTTGGGAAAAGAAGCCTTAAATAACCCCGGGTTAAGGGGAGGTTTAGGAAAAAATTAGGCACTGTTAACCTGGCGTCACATGTTGTGGGCAGGTTCGTGGTGTGTAGGGAATGTCCTGGTTTAAGCCTAAATTCGGCGTTTAAGGCAGAAGAAAATACTCATTTAAGGCGTAGAAGGTGGGGAAAAGTTACAAAACAGCACTACCTCTCAACAGGAGACGCTGAGGAAACGGTGCCAAAAATTAGTGAGAAAATTATATAACATAGGAGAAAAAGTTAACTGATAAAAAGACGGCACCAAATTTATGGGAAGAGAGTGGAGGTTTCACTGTGAGTATTGATTTGGGAAATAACCGTTTATGTGTAGGCAATCAGTTGGTTAGAGCCGCTTGGAGATACCCCGATAAGGAGGCAGTGGTCTGCAAGGGTAAGCGTATTACATTCAAGGAGCTTAATAACAGGGCGAATAGTTTAGCCCATGGGTTGATGGGGCTTGGAATCAGGAAGGGGGATTTTGTGTCAATAATTCTGATGAACTGTGTGGAATTTGTGGAAACCTACTTCGCGTTAGCAAAGATTGGAGCAGTTGCTGCTCCTCAAAACTATAGGCTCACCCCTAACGATATTGAGCAGCTTATTAATCAGTGTGAAGCAAAAGCCTTAGTTTACGGTGGTGAGTTTAAGGGTTTAGTTAAAAATTTGCGTCCAAAATTGAAGTCGGTTAAAAACTACATATACGTTGGAGAAGGAGAAGTCGAAGACATCATCCCCTATGAGGAATTAGCAACAGGGCACTCAACAGAGGAGCCGAAGGTTGATATCTTCCATGATGATGGACAGTATATGAACTATACTTCGGGTACCACGGGGCTGCCAAAAGCTTCAATAATGACGCACTATAACAATCTTATGGCAGTTTCGCAAGTAGCGATGGAGGTAGGCTTTGACTCCAGCTGGGTTATAATGACTGTTTTTCCACTATTTCACCGTGTAGGATGGGTGACAGTGCTGGCGGGAGTTACTTTGGGTTGTAAAAATGTTATAACGGAAATCGATCCCAAGAATATACTTGAAAGCATTGAAAAGGAAAAAGTCAACTTCGTTAACTTTGTTCCAGTAATAATGAATCTACTTATGATGGTTCCCGACTTTGACAAGTATGATATGAGTTCACTTAAAACCATCGTATATGCAGCAGCCCCATTAACCACTGAAGTAAGAGAAGCTACTCAAAAATATTTCACTAAGAATATAGCGGAGTATTATGGAAATACTGAGAGCTCTGTGTTGGTTTACTGTAATCCTGAAATGAAAAGGATCCACCCCACATCTGTGGGCACACCTGCATTCGGAGTTGAGCTGCGATTGGTGGACGAAAACGATAAGGATGTTCCCATAGGGGAGATTGGTGAGATTATCTGTAGGTCTCCAGCACTGAATGCCAACTATTTTAAGAATCCTGAGAAAACCAAAGAGGCGATGCGGAACGGATGGTTCCATATGGGAGACCTTGGAAGGTTTGATGAGGATCGATACCTTTACATCGTGGGAAGGGTTGAGGATCTAATCATTAGCGGTACAGATAGAATTTTTGCACCAGAGGTGGAAGACTTACTTAGACAGAATACTAAAGTTCAAGACTGCGCAGTTATAGGGTTACCAGATAAAGTATTGGGCAAAAAGGTCACCGCAGTCATAACACCTAAACCGGGAACTCGAGTAGATGAAAAAGAGTTGATAGAATACTGCAAAGGTAAAATCGCCGATTTCAAAATACCTAAGAAGATAATAATAAGTGAGACAATACCAAGAACTGCTACTGGAAAAATTCTCAAGTACCAGCTTGTAGAAAAATATTCCCATTAAATCTTCTTTTTCTTTTAACCGCGAATTTCTCTTTTTTGGCACTTTTCTTGGAGAGCATAGTAAGAAATAAATGCTTTGAATCTCATTGGAATTTAAGATACTGTTAACAGGCTCTGGTAGAGGTATTCCTTAAGCCCATTGGCCTTTGGTTAAGTTATTGATTGCTTCATGGATGGAGGATAGTTGGATAAACAGTTATCTAAAAAATTTGTGAAACAGGTTAAAAAAAGGATTCCCTGGATTGACCATTTGATTGAGGATTATTCTACTGCTTTGGAGTTTAACCCGGAACTTATTGATTATTCTGTGCCTAAACAGTCTGTCTGTCTTCTGTGTAGGGGTACAAGGATGTTGTGTGGAAAAAAGAAGTGCCCTTTGCTTGAGCGTTTTTATAGTTATGTTAGGGTTTCGAAGAGTTTTGATGGAACCCAGCTTGTTGGTGATTCTCCACCGAGTGCCTTTGTGGGTAGGAAGGGGTATCCTTATGTTTATGCCGGCCCAATGGTTCCGCCGGAGAGGGGAGACACAAGTATTTACGATGTTCCTGAGTTATGGTATGGGAAGGATGTGGGCGAGATAATTGGTTTTAGATGTAAACTTGTGCGGGGCATGTTTATCACAGATGTTAGGGATGCCAATTCGGATAACAAGTTGCTGAGAGATACTCGGGAACTGGCTCTTGCTGGTGAGCCTGTGGACGCTGAGGTAATATTGAAGAAGAAGCCTAAGCATCGTCTTTTGCTATCCAGTGAGGTGCAGCCTATGGGTCCCTCAGCACCGCTTGAGAACATTAACATTGGGTCGTTGAAGGTGCCAAAAATTGTGGATAAGGTGTATTTTGACACTGATCTTAAAGCCCTTGATGGGATGTTGATGCTCTATGAGAATGGTTTGCCTGTGACTAGGATACAGCGGATTCTGAGTGTCGGCGCCATGGGAGTTAAAGATAATAGGAAATTGGTGCCCACTAGGTGGAGTATTACTGCAGTGGATAGTGGTATTTCCAAATTTTTGAGGGAAAATGTGAAGGATTTCCCTTTGATTAATGATTATTTGGTGTACGAGACGGATTATCTTGATAACAGGTTTGTTGTGCTTATGATGCCAAGGCCTTGGAGCTACGAATTGATAGAGGCTTGGTTTCCGGGCACATTGTGGAACCCTGATAGGGAACATGTGGGTATGGCTGCGGATTGGGAGCCATATTGGGGTAGAACCACTTATGCCAGTATAGGGGGATGCTACTACGCTGCTAGACTTGCAGTTACGGAGCATCTTCTTCGGGAGAGGAGGCAGGCAGCAGTAGTTATTTTCCGAGAAACGCTTCCCGGAAATTTGATGCCCCTCGGGGTGTGGTTGGTTAGAGAGTGTGTGAGGGATGCTTTAAGAAAGGAACCAGTTAAGTTTCAAACATTGGAGGACGCACTTCAACATGTTAAAACTCGGCTCCGCATTAGCATGAAACACTGGCTGCAGGTAAGTGGGGTATTGTCTGAAATTAGGAAACAGCGTTTATTAACTGAGTTTTTAGGGTTTTAAATTTGGTAGAGGAAGTTAGAGAAGTTTTCTGTAAGGGAATTTTAAGTAGGAGCGGAATAGGTAGCGTAGACTACTCCATTAATCCCTATACTGGCTGTTCGCATGGCTGCGCCTACTGCTATGCCCGCTTCATGTTGAGGTATGCTAAGACCAGGCAGCCTTGGGGAAAATTTGTCCACGTAAAAATTAATGCCCCTACAGTGTTAATGAAGGAAATTAAGGGCAACATGTCGGGAACGGTTCTTTTAAGTAGTGTTTGTGATCCCTACCAGGAGCTGGAGAAAAAATATGAGATTACTAGGAAAATTTTGCAAGTAATTTCCAAGCATAACAATTTTAAAGTTGACATTTTAACCAAGTCAAATCTCATAGTGAGGGATTTGGACATCATCAAGAAAATAAAAAATGTGGAGGTGGGATTCTCCATCTCCCATTTTGACGAGGAGTTTAGGAGGATATTTGAGCCAGGGGCCCCCAGCGTTGAAAAAAGATTCGATGCCCTAGAAACTTTAAACAGAGATGGCGTTGAAACGTATGTTTTTGTTGCGCCAGTCATCCCTCTAATTACTGATAGGGACATGGAGAGCATACTGGAGAATGCTAAGCACTGCAATGTGAGCTACCTGTTTTTCGATACACTGAATATTAAATGCGGGAACTGGAAACCCATTACCACAGCGATGGAGAAATATGAACCAGAGATTCTTCCACGCTTTGTTGAAGTGATGGAAAAACCCGAAAGATACTACTCACAATTCAAAGAAAAAATCTTAGAGATGTGCAATAACTTAACCTGCAGTTTTACATTCTAAAATTTTTTAAGACATTTACCTCCCAGAGAACCTAGTAGGCATATGAATATACCTATTTTCACCTTACTCTCAGGGAAGGAGAACAAACTCTTCCAAAAATTGGTCTTTGGATATAGTACGGATTTGCAGCCTTCTACTATTCCATTTTAATATGGAGAATTATCAGGAGTGACATAAAAAAATGTTTTACAAATAAAATTCGACAAGCCCACGGTTTTAACCGGGGATGAATTGTCGATATATAAAGATATAAACAGTAATTGTATATTTGTGTAGAGCCGTCAACATTCAGGGAACAAGGTCTTTCTTAATCCAGTACCACCTGGTCTGGTGCCCCAAGAGGAGGAAGCCCGTCCTAGTTGGAAAGGTTAAGGAGAGGCTTGAACAGATAGTATACAAGGTTGCAGACGAGCTCGGGATCAAGGTTTTAGAGCTAGCCATAAACCCAGACCACATCCACCTAACCATATCAGCCCATCCGACGATACCAGTACACAAGATTGTGAAGAGGATAAAGGGCAGAAGCTCAAACATCCTCAGAAAGGAGTTCCCTGAACTGCTAAAACTACCCTCACTTTGGACTCATAGCTATTACGTCTCAACAATAGGAGCTGTCTCCAAAGAAACAGTTGAAAAATACATAAGCCCAGAAAGGTGTTTGAAATGGAGAGGACGAACACCTAGTTGAAGGCAATAAGGCTCTATGGGAGCTGGCTGACAGCTGCGCCAGACTATGGAACGA
>JAHQXB010000032.1 GCA_029856435.1 Candidatus Jordarchaeia archaeon | reverse complement strand
ATGGAGGATGCCCGCCTTTACCGAACAATTCTTCGGAAACCCCCAAATCCCTGCAGAAGAAATGAGCAGAAATTGGGAAAAAGAAAAAATACCAAAAAATTCACGAAGGGTGCGGAATGTGGGTTTCTAACTATAGAATCTAAATAATCTGAAGAACCTTAGAAAAAATTTTGTTCTTGCAAAATAAAAAGAAGGCTTTTTTATTTGTGAACCTTTTTGCCGGTGATACTGTCCATGCATAAATAACATTTTATGTGTTCTACGTTTGGCAGCTGACGTGCCTTCACTAGCCATTCATATATTGCGTTGTATTCTGGAAGGCTTACAATTGTTACCAAGTCATGTTCTCCAGCAATCACGTAGATGTCTCTTACCGCGTCATCACTCTCTAATGCTTTTAGGACTTCTATTTCGGCTCCCGGCCTTATGTCAAAAATCATAAACGCCATCATCTCTCCTCACTACTCTCAACATTTATCAGAGCGGATTTCCAAACCTTAACTACCGGCAAAGTTTTCGTCCTCACTATCTCCCTTAGCTTTCTTATATTCATGACAACCTCGAAAATTCTCTTTAAACTATCAGCTGCTATGATTGCGATGATATCATGAGTTCCTGTAACTAGATGAGACTCTTTTACCTCCGGAGCTGCGTGAATTTTTTCGAAAACAGCGTCCTCAGTTCCTGGAATAACATCTATTTCTAGCAAAAGTACAAACATCTCAATCTCCTCAGTAAAGGATACACATATTTAATGCGTGGTTCAATTTAATATACATTTCTAAGAAAAAAAGAAGAATTTATTAGTTTTAAGTTATTGTGGATTTTAGGTATCGGGGGTTGCGCATTAACCCAAGTTCCTCAACATCTGGTTTAATTTTCAGCTTTCCCTTTTCCATCTCGCTTAAAGTTTTTGAAATATGGTTTTCAACTTCGCCCTGGAACTTGAGAGTGGATACAAATAGTATAAGAGTTCTGATGAATTCGTCGTTGCCTGATATGTTTGGGTCCTTTATTTCGACGTCGCATTTTCCACCCACATTTAGCAGTTTGCTGTTAATTGTAACGACGTGTTTATTCTTTTCTGCACTGAAAACCTTATAGTCTGCACCCAGTGATACGCGTTCTCCAATAATCTTGTAAGCTTCAAAAGTTCCAGCGTTCTCATTATAGATGCTCAAAGCATAGGTGTCAGTTCTGAGGGGGCCTCGATAGATCTTCTCCACCGTGTGAACCAGCTTATCCACATCCAAGATAACTGCAAAGACCGGAAGAGGCTCACCAGTACTAAAAGATTTTGCTATAGATTTGCCAACTAGTTCCTCAATGGTGCCCCACCAGGAAATATTTCCGGATTCCGACTGCGAAAACGCTTTGACTACGAGTCTCTGATCAAAAATGCTTTGTCCCCCTTTCCTAAGCTCCTTTTCATCCCAAATCGACTTCCTGTAACCTATCACGCCGAATTTTTCCTTGTCCTTTTTGAGTTCTCCAAACAGGTCCATATCCTTTGTGAATTGGCGACTCTGACTCATGAGAACTTCCCTCTGCCGTATGCCAACCTCTTCGTCATGAAGACTGGAAGACCAGTAATCAACTGTGTAACTTACCATTCTTAGATTTCCTCCATCAAATCTTTTACTCACAACAAATTGAATGTCACTTTCCCAGTTGGTCTTCTTAGTAGACTATTTTACTAGCTTAAGCTAGTGTCTTTTAAATAATATTAGAACAGGACTAATTTATAAAATATTTTGAGAAGGCTAAAAATATAGAATTTTTACACGAGGCATCTGTTCCGGACAGAGTCATAAACTTTTATTTTTATATATGTGTTCACTGTACTCCCACATCTTACAAATGCACCTAGCGGCTTTCCTTGGATCCACATATGCGGGTATTCCTCGGCTTAAGAGCATCTGGGTAAACTCTATATCTCTCGTAATTCCAAAAACTGGTCTTTTGTATTTCTCCACAAGTTTAGCTGAGTCCGTGGCAATTTTTTGCATCATCTGTCTATAAGTTTGCTCTGTTGTCTTAAGATACTCCTCGCTCATACCACCCCTCTCCCTCCAATTTTTAATCATGACAGATAGGTCTCCAGCAAAAAATTGAATAATCAAAGAATCCACAACATCATTCTCAAACAGGACTTCACCACTCCAAGTCAGAGTATCCACATCTCGCGTAGCTGCAAGATCTATGGGATTACCATGGCTCCAGTAGGGAGGGGCTCTCTCACTTATCTTATCAACAATGTTCTGCGGCAATTTGGTTACCTCAAGTCCGTACTCTTCACAAGCATCAGCAGCCAAAACTCCCCAACCTCCACCAGGTGTAATGATACCTACTCTCTTACCTCGAGGTAAGATCCCCATCGAAAAAGCCATAGTGTAATCGATAAGGTCTTCGGTACCCTCACAAGTGATGATGTTATTCTGTTTAGCCACCGCATTAAATATTTGAGTAGCCCCCGCAATAGAGGCGGTATGGGAACGTGCAGCATTAGCACCTGCGCTGGTTCTACCCGCCTTAATTACTATAAATGGTTTTCTCTTGGTCAACTCCCTTGTAATCTTCAAGAATCTTTCCCCATTACGTACACCCTCTACAAAAGCTGCTACAACTTTTGTGTCCGGGTCGTAGGTGAAATATTCCAGATAGTCCTCCAGTTTTAAAACTGCTTCGTTTCCACTACTCACAAATTTGGAAATACCTCCCCCCCTCCTAGCTATTTCCCCCATAAGCACTAAACCTACAGTGCCACTTTGGCTCACCATACTAATATTTCCTTTGGGCGGGAAACTGGTTGCCATCAAGGTATTCAGACTCAGAGAATTATTAATGTGCCCCATACAGTTTGGACCCACAGTTGCGATCTTGTTCTCTTCTGCTAATTTGGCTATTTCTTCCTGCATTTGTCTGCCTTTTTCGTTCACTTCACTAAATCCCGCGGTTATTATTATACATGCTTTTACCTTCTTTTCGGCACACTCCCTGAATGCTTGAGGAACATGTTCTGCGGGGATGACTATGACCGCGAGGTCTACCTCTTTGGGAATATCGGTTATTTTTGGGTAGGTTTCCATTCCGTGTACTTTCTCCATATACGGATTTACGGGGAAAACTTCACCCTTGAATCCCCCAAAAATCAGATTTGAGATGACAGTATTTCCAATTTTGCGTGGAACATCCGTTGCCCCAATGACTGCAACTGTTCTGGGCTCAAAAAGCGGCTTTAGGTCATATTTGCAGTTCATAAATGACACCACAAGTCAGCATGCCTACTTATTTTGCTGATATCCTTTTTTTATCAAAATTAAATGTTAATCATATTATTGTAAGAGCAAACTAGCGAGAACACTACTTGAAAACAATTTATTTACTTTTCCGCTTCCCCGATTCTCTCTTGGTATTCTCGGTACTCCACCATCTTTGCAATGCACTTTACCGCCCTTATGGGGCTTCCAAAAACTGGAACTCTACTATTCTTAAGAGTGTTGTATACTTCACTATCCCTGGTCACAAATAAAACAGGCTTTCCATACTTCTCATTTATGCTTGATGCACTCTCCGCTAGGGCTTTCATGAACCACCTTGAACCTTTTTTAAAAGTCTCAATCTCCTCCTCACTAAAAATAGGTACCTTTGAAAGAGAGTCAAATGAACTTGAAAAATCATATGCGATATATGCGTATAGTAAAATGTCAATTATGTTCTCTTCGAAAAGAATCTCGCCGCAAAATTTGAAGAGGTCTATGTCCAAGCTGGAAACGAGATCGATAGGATTTCTATGACTCCAATAACTGGGAGCCCGCTCACTAATTTTTTCTACCACGCCTGCTGGCAATGGAGGCACTTCTAAACCATATTCTTCACAAGCATCAGCGGTCAGAACCGCCCACCCTCCCGCTCCACTCAAAATTCCCACTCTTCTCCCCTTAGGTAAGGGGCACTTAGCAAAGGCAGTAGCATAATCCACAAGCTCATCGCTATTTTCTGCCAAAACAATCCCGGTCTGTTTTGCTACAGCGCGAAAAACTTGGATTGAACCGGCAATCGAACTAGTGTGGGAACGGGCGGCCTCGGAACCAGCCTTCGTTTTACCAGCCTTAATAGCTATAAAAGGTTTCTTGCTAGTTAACCTTCTCGCCACATCAATAAATCTTCTTCCATCTCGAACCCCCTCAATAAAAGCCACAACCACTCCTGCCTCGGGATCACTGCTATAATACTCCAAATAATCTTCTAACTTCAATACCGCCTCATTTCCGCTACTCACAAATTTTGTGAACCCCGCTCCATTCTTGGAGATGGAATCCATAAGCACCATGCCCAAAGTCCCAGACTGCGAAACCATGGCAATGTTTCCCCTATTAGGATTTATGGGACTCATTATCGCGGTGAGATTTCCAGAAGCGCTATAAACTCCCATACAGTTGGGACCCACTATTTTCATTCCACTCCTCTTGCCTATCTCAGAAATCTCATTCTGCAACTTTTCCCCCTCCCCACCCACCTCTTTAAAACCAGCAGTTATTATGATGCAGGCCTTGACCCCCTTCTTCTCACACTCCCTTAAAACTTCAACAGCAGTATTGGCAGGAACCGTTAACACAACTAAATCGATGTCTCCTGAAATCGAAGTAATATTGGGATAAGTCTTCAATCCCAAAACCACGCTCTCATAAGGATTCACAGGATAAATCTCACCTCTAAACTCACCAGAAAGAATAGCGGCCAAGGTAGCACCACCAATCTTCCCAAAAGTATTAGATGCACCAACAACAGCAACATTCTTTGGTCGGAATAGGGCGTTAAAACCAACTTCTTGCCTGTTCATATATCATCTCCAAAATCAGTTTCTAGTTCAGATATAAATAATTTTAGGAAACTTTTCCCAAAGTAACAGAATGTATTTCGGCACTTTTATCCCCGATATGTTAGGCAAACACTCCATTTGTGAGAGAATCTTTTATCTATAGACTGGAGAAGTTAGGTTTCACCTTTTTTAACACTCTCGTATATAAAATGGAGTCAATTAGGGTATTGTGAATGCAAGCTAGAGGGAGGCCGTTGTCCGAAACTTATCCATCTGGGGCATTTCCCCAGTGGTGTTCGGTTTCCGCTTCATAGGGCGACACAATAAACTTAGGTGTTACCTATTTGTGTACACGTTCGGAGAGTGTTCTAAGCCCCCTATGGGAGCATGCTCGCAGTTGTTCCAAGGGTGAAAAACGCCCAAATACGCCCAGCAGAAGGGTGTTTGAGCCGAAAAACGTATAGCGTATGATAGGTGCCACTCAGTTAACAGTGTCCATAGGGCACCTGCCCATCAGGACATGAATCTCTCCGCTATGGCAGATGTTTTGCATCTACACACCAAACTAAGAGGGGTGTGCCTGCTTCACCCTTTTTTTGGGCGAACCCAAAAACTTGGGAAAGGCCTAAGGTTACGAAAGTTAACGCTGGGTTAGAAGGGGTAGGTAAACTATTTATTTTTGCGGTGTATCTACATTAATATAGCCTTTACTGGAGGCAGATACTTGTTCGACAAATTGAAGAAAAAGGCAGAAGAGGTAGGAAAGCGAGCCGCCGCTACGGGAACTACAAAAGCGACCGACAAGACTGCAGGACAAGTTCTGGGAAAAATATCTGATATGGCGGTTAAATCAAAGACACCCGAAGCTAGAGGTGATCCTAAGGAAGTAGCAATAAAGGCCTACGAATGTCTCCAAAGGGGAGACCGCAAGGGATGGGTAGAAACACTGTCCCTTCAATTACAAAAAACTGTCGACTTAGGAGGTTCAACCGCAAGCTTCTGGTGGAATACAGGTAGACATTACATAGAGGACTACGGAGTCTACTATGAATTTCTAAAAGAGGATAAGGCTCCGTTTCCAAATCAGAGAAGATTCCTCTTTAAACGCAAGAACTCTGACGGCAGTGATAGGGGCTTCCCTGTGCCTTGCACCGTCCGCATAGATGAAGACGGAGTTTGGCGGGTAGACCAGCAGAGTGTCTGAATACTTTCACCTTTTTTAACTTTTTTAATTTTTTTTACCGATTAGTTTAATAAATTGAAACCTTGGCTACACCTTTTATCTCTAAAAATTTCGGTATTAGTTCCCCGGGTATTTTTCTATCGGCAATAAGTGTTAGTCTGGGCTCGGGGCTGAGTTCGGGATCGTCTGTGAGTGCCTGCCTGATGCTTATTCCCTCATTGGCTAGAATGGTGGCGGCGCCAGCTAGTATGCCCACACTTCGAGGGTCATCGGCTGTGATTTCAACCACTCCCAGGTTGAGGGGTCGCGCTATTTCTTTTAGGGAAAGTCCTGCGGATCTCATAAGTGTAAAAATTGTTTTTAGCTCTTCATTTTTGTTGATCATTTTGATGGTTTCTAGAACCGTTCTTCTATCAACCTTTGCTGCTTGAGCTATTCTCTTGATCGGAATTTCAATCTCATTACAGTATATTTTTCCGTTTTTGATATTCAAACCGTTCTCCACAAGTACTCTGGCTACGCTGAGTCTTTCTTGATGGTTTGAGAAGTATTCTGCAGTTTTTCGCCACATAATTAATTCTCCTCTTGAGGCGCTTTATATGTCTATATGTATATTTTTGTACACGTAAGATTTATATTTAACTTATATACCAAATAGTGTTCATATATGCACTGAAACACAATCAGCCGGCAGAGTACCCAAAACACGAAAAGAACATCAAAAAAAGTAAATGGGTGAAATATTTGTCAACCAGAAAAATACTGTTAGATGAGGAAGAAATACCCAAACAATGGTATAATATACAACCAGACCTTCCAAAACCCTTACCCCCACCTCTCGACCCTAAAACTAGAGCACCACCATCTCCCGAAGTATTAGAAGCAGTATTCGCCAAGGAACTAGTAAAACAAGAGGTTAGCCAAGAAAGGTGGATAAAGATACCAGAAGAAGTACGGGAAATCTACAGAATCTGGAGGCCAACACCACTTTACAGAGCACTAAGCTTAGAAAAAGCCCTAAAAACACCCGCGAAAATCTACTACAAATACGAGGGGGTAAGCCCACCAGGAAGCCACAAAAGCAACACCTCCGTGGCTCAAGCCTACTTTAATATGAAAGAGGGAATAGAATGCATAACAACTGAAACAGGTGCAGGCCAGTGGGGTTCTGCCCTGGCATTCGCATGCAAAATGTTTGGTATCAAATCAAGAATATACATGGTAAAAGTTAGCTATCTGCAGAAACCTTACCGCCGGGTTCTAATGGAAAACTGGGGAGCCGAAGTATTTGCAAGCCCAAGTAACAATACGGAATTCGGCAGAAAAGTACTAGCTAGGGATCCAGACAATACAGGAAGCCTCGGATTAGCTATAAGCGAAGCGATGGAGGATGCACTCTCAAATAATGCCACAAAATATGCGCTAGGAAGCGTACTTAACCACGTGCTCTTACACCAGACAGTTGTTGGCCAGGAGGCCCTAAAACAGTTTGAACAGATAGACGACTATCCCGACGTCATCTTTGGTTGCATCGGTGGCGGAAGCAGCTTCTCAGGCTTATTCTGGCCATTTTACTATGAAAAAGTGGCAAAAAAGGCTCCCAAAAACTGCGAGTTCGTTGCAGTTGAACCAACAGCGTGTCCCTCTATTACAAAGGGCAAATACATGTACGACTTTCCAGATGTGGCAGCGTCAGGCCCCATGCTCAAAATGTACACACTGGGACACACATTTATTCCACCCCCAATACATGCAGGAGGCTTAAGATACCATGGAAAAGCCCCCACACTATGCTTACTTTATAAAGAGGGCAAAGTAGGTGTCAAAGCTTATAACCAAGTAGAAGTATTCGAAGCGGCTACAATGTTTACCAAGACTGAGGGCATAATCCCTGCACCCGAACCCTCTCACGCCATTAAAGCTACAATCGATGAGGCACTAAAATGTAAGGAAACAGGCGAGAGGAAAACCATACTGTTCCTGCTTTGTGGACACGGACACTTTGATATGCAGGCTTTTGACGATTTCCATGCTGGTAAACTGATACCATACGAATATCCGAAGGAGAAAGTTGAGGAGGCAATGAGGCAGCTTAAAGAAATGGTTCCATGGGCTAACACTGTAGAATAGCCTTCTACTTTTCTAAGAGCACTTCTAAATTTTTTAAAAACTTTTGTTTTTCTTAACTTTCTACAATATAATTTTTTGAATTCGTTTTTTAACTCGTATTTCTCTAGGAAATTTTTTCTTTGATTCATTCATTGTATTTCACGCCTTTGGTTTTGGTCGGGAAATTATGTGGTGTTTATTAAGCGTACTCAGATATTCTTCTTAGCTGTTTAGAGTCTTCGCAGCTCTGTTAAATGGTGATATCTGGAAACTGAGTCTGCGGAGTGCTCTTAATAGTAAACAAGGCTCTGAGAACTTTTGATGGAGGAATAGAAAAGAAATGAATCAATTTCGGACTTTGTGTAACCAAGCATTATATATTTTGAAGGAAATGGAAAAAGAAAATCCCGAGATAGACTTCTCCACCTTTACCTATGCAGACGGAAGACTTCTCGCAAGCACTCTAAAAGAGGATGTTGACAGGGACTTTATTGCCTGCGCCAAAACCGCAGCATTTTACATTGGTGCAACTCTGGCAAACCATTTAGGAAGGGGAGAAGTGAAAAAAGTACTAATAAGCGGAAAAGACGGTAACATCTTAATCCAGGGTATAGGAAACCTAGGAGTGCTAACCACCATATTTAACAAAGACTCAAGTATCAAAAAGATTATGAGCATAGTCAAAAGGTACCAAGAACGTCTCGAAAACATAGAGAGGTCATACAGGATACTTCTAAACCGCTACTATCCCTCAGAGAGCGGAGCGGTCCCTATTCCCACAGACGAGACCCCGATCACCGCTTAAACAAAACAATATAGCAAAAAGTACAATCACAAAGACCATGTATGCGTCTCCATTAAAGACCACTACTAAATTCTGGCAAAAGCACTACTCTATTAGGTTTACAGAGTTCCATGTAGCTTATACAACCAATCCTTTGAAGTGATTATTTTATCTTAACCTTTTCTTCTATGTTTTCATCTTCTGGTTTGGGTTTAGGCTCTCTTTACAAAACCCGGCTTAGGCTCAAATAGTATTCCATCATTTTTCAACTGGGTTAAGGCTCGGTTGACGAACGCAGCGTCGATATTCTCTAACTCAGCCTTCTCTATGATAACGTTTACAGGAACAGGGGCCTCTGTTTGTTCTTCTAGGGTTCGTATAATGTTCAGAATTGCTTCCATCTTGTCCCTTTGACTCTTGGTAACCCCTACGTAGATGCTGTCAATATCAAATAGTCCATGTTCGTCTGTACCAACTTGCTTTAGTGAGAATCTCATAAGCCTGATTACTGCCTCTGCATCTTCAGGTGTAACTTCTTCCCGAAGAGCCATGCGGGCTCTGGCTTCTGAAAGTCTAACCAAGGCTTCTAGCTGGCGAGCTGTTATGGGTACTGGGGCGTCCGGCTGTTCTCCCATTTTTCTCATTTCTAAGTAGAATTCTCTCAACTTTTCCGCCGACTCTGGGGTCAACTTGGGTTGAACGTTATTCCTTGCGTATATAAAATATTTCCTCAAAAGTTCGGGTGGAATTGGGGGTGCCTTTTCAACAGTGCGAGTCCTATGCATAGAGAGTATGTGCTCTGTCATCATTCTGTCCTGTTCCTCTAGGGGTCGGTCCACAAGTACAAAAATTAGGTCAAAACGGGAGAGTATTGTTACAGGTAGTTTCAGGTTTTCACTAACTGTTTTGAACGGATTCCACCTTCCCAGTGCCGGGTTTGCCGCTGCAAGTATCGCGGTGCGGGCGTTAAGCGTGGACACTATACCTGCCTTGGCGATGGATACTGTTCCCTGCTCCATTGCTTCGTGGATGGCTACTCTATCCTGATCCCTCATCTTGTCCATTTCGTCTACACAAGCTACTCCGCGGTCTGCGAGTACCAGCGCTCCTGCCTCCAGAATCATGGCTCCTGTGTCTGGGTCGCGAAGAACCGCAGCTGTTAGTCCGGCTGCGGTGGTTCCTTTTCCCGAGGTGTATAAACCCCGGGGTGCAATGCGTGCTACGTACTGTAGGAGCTGACTTTTGGCGGTTCCGGGGTCCCCCACTATTAAAACGTTGACTTCTCCTCTTATTGTGACGCCGTCCTCCATAACCTTGGGTTGTCCCCCGAAGAGTAGTAGGGCTACAGCTTCCTTTATGTTTTCCATTCCATAAATGCTGGGGGCTATGGAACGAACTATCTTTTGGTGTATGAAGGGATCTTCTGCCAGTTCTTTGATCTTTCTCTCTTCTTCCTCTGTTATCTCCACTGTTTCGAATTCAACCTCTGAGACATCTACATAGTTTACTTCGAGGAAGGTTCTGAAGGTTACCAAGCTCCCTCCCCTAGTTGCGACTTCTGGTGTGGTGCGGAGTATTCCGGTTAGTGTGATTCTGTCTCCGGGCCTTGCAATGTCTACAATGTCGTCGGTGAGTATGGAATCTAGGCTGCGGGGTAGTTGGCCTGGCGGTAGTTCCTCTGGTTTTTCCTGTATTCTTATTTTTTGCCAGTCGATAAATCTTGATTCTTCTATGATTAGTTTGAAGGGTCCTTTTCTTCTACAGTTGGGATTGTAGCACTCTGAGGGTTGTATTATTTTTGCATCTTGCTGGGCTACAATCATAGTTTCGCCGCATCTCTGGCACACATATACCGCTTCTACTAGTTTGGGTTTTACTTCGCTGGCTCTGGTCAGAATTCCGCTTACCATTATGAGCTTGTTTATGTGTTCTGACCTAATTTTTCTGAGGTTAATGTGATATTCCTCAGGCAGTTTAGCGAAACGCACATAAAAGTTTTGCATAGTTTCAGCGAACTCTGGATCCTCTGCCTCTATTATCCTTTTTAACGCCTGATTAATTTCACTAATTGTTTTTTCCGGTTTTTCTAGTACTGTTTTGGCCAGTTCTGGGTCGAATCTTATCAGATCGTCAAAATTGACAACTAGGCTTTGTTCACCTGTTACAGTCATTTTTCGAATTTTTTCGCGATACTCCATTGAGCCGGATTCTGTGCGATAAGTTTTCACAAAGTTTTCAAACCGCTCCGCGGGAGCCTCTCCAAGCATTACTTTCTCCTCTTAAAAAAATTATGGTTTCTCGAATTTAGAATATTTTTTTCTATGTTTTATTCTTAATCCGCCTCCCTTTTAAAAGTACGTAATTCTCTCTCCCAGCTTCGGAGTAGACTGTTCAGCCTATCGTATAGCCACTTTTCTTCTTCAGTCATATTCTTGGTCATCTCTGATCTACTTCCCCCTCTGAGGGCTATTTTTAGAATCTTAGATAGGCGTTGTGATACCAGATCCGTTACCATGTCCTCCACCTTCCTCTTCTCTGAGTCTTCCACATTGGGGTCAGAGTAATACATTCTAAGTTTTTGGTAAAAATTGGGGTCGATTTGTTGGAGTTGAGGCTTATTCGATTCGCTCCAAGTCTGCTTATATAGTTCTGATATGTCAAACTTGGTTTCCTCCTTGTATTTCACGATTCCACTCTGAACTAGTTCCGCAGCCTCCCAGAGTCTGAGACTCATCTCTCTACCTTCCACAAAAGGACCAATGCTTCTCTTACCCACTTCAATTTTTGGATGGTCTTTTACTACTATGACTTTTACTGTGCTGTTCTCGAATCTGAGAAAATAGCGGGAAACGTCAAACTGAACATCAGATACTGTTCCGCCACCCGGCTCCAATCACAATACTCTCCTAAAAACTCGAATATACATTTCACTAATAGCCCTTTTTCCTAAATCTAGGAGAACAGTGTCCACTATTAAAATTTCTCGTACGCTTATAAACTCCTCATAAGGGGAATAAACTATAACAGAATGTCTGCCAAGGAAAATCACTGATACGAAAATTAATTACATGCTTTATGGAGAAGGGAAGAAACTTCAGTAATGACTCGAAGGACGCGCTCCCTCACAAAAATGTGGCTGTTTCAAACCCCGATTTCTCAAAAAGAACCCTAAGTCATCCTCTCTAGTAACTAAAAATGGTAAAAATTAAGTCCATTATACCCTACTATATCTACATGTCTGCTGAGAACAAAATAAGTGTTTAACTACAGTGTAGTTAATTTTTCCAAGAAGAAATTAAAGATATAATTTAAAGACACAATTTTGCAACCTATTTTTCTTGTTTCTCCCAGCTATAATTTTGGACAACAATTTCTGGTGAAATTTTTCTCATAGCTGTCTCTATTGGTATGGCTATAATTATGCCTAAGAGAATTTGGCCCGTGGTGGTGGCAATACTGGTACCCGGGAGGCCTAGGAAGAATTGTTCTATAATGAAGTATCCTAATATTATGAGAAGGCCACCCCCAATTGTGGCAAGAGCGCTCCAACCAACAGATGCATCCACATTAAGAATCAAACATAAGAACAGCAAACCGAAACATGAGGATATAATAAGCCAAGTCCACCACGGAACGTTAACAAGAGTGTACCACCATCCATACTGAAAATATGCACCAAATAAACTAGAGCTCCACCACCAGGGTTGAACTCCTCCATAAATTTCTGCAAAACCCGTTAAATAACGTATACCCACGTAGAGAATCAGGCCAGAAATCCCACCACACATAATTATGCCTAGGAGCCTCCACCACCTTTTAAATAAAAGACGGAATTTATACCCCAAAAGACCCACTGCTAGGCCTTCTCCCCCCTTAAATATCAGCGTGCCGAGAGCATATTGGTTAAAGCCCAGAAAAACGTTGGCAAGCATTGAGCCTATTCCCCCCGCGATGCCACCAATAATTGGCCCAAAGAGTAGAGCAATTACATATATGGCGCCTTCACATGCATTGATGTAACCTTGGGAAAGTGGAAAATACATCTGAAAAGCCATAGTGGCAACACACACAACCAAAGTCATCAATCCGGCCAAAGCCATATTAACAGAAGGGGGAAGCGGGGGTAAGGCTTCAAGAAGCCCCTCTTTTAAGAACCTTGACAAATCTTTAACCATTTAAAAATTCACCAATATTTCCGTCACATACATTAAAGCAATTGTTCGGAATCCTATTTAAGTTATTTACAAAATTGTTGGCGAGAAAGCCGCCGACCTTCGTGGAGAGCGTCAAAAAATTTAGACCACCGCTATGAAAACCAAGTCATTCACGTTAGTTCCCGTGGGACCGGTAAAAACCAAACAATCATCTATACTCTCAAAAAACGCTGTAGAATTATTATCCAAAAGATAGCTCAAAGCGTCCAATCCCCTTCTCTTAGCCTCATCAATTGTCTGGCCATCAATAATTGCACCTGCAGCATTAGAAAAACCGTCGATTCCATCACTAGCCACAGAACCTATAACAACTCCCTCAACTCCTCTTAGCTTTAGTGCGGCACTCAGAGCTAACTCCTGATTTCTTCCCCCTCTCCCCTTACCCCGTACTGTGACCGTGGTTTCGCCTCCCAGAATAACAATTACCGGCTTCTTCCAAGGTATATTGTAGTAAAATATTTCTTTAGCGATTCCGCTTACCAGAACACCTGCATCCCTCGCCTCCCCCTCCAGAAAAGTTGTTAACACTAGAGATTTTAATCCCCTCTTCCGTCCCTCTTCTTGAGCCGCTAAACACGCCATTCTATTTGTAGCAATAATGAGATTAAACACCCTCTCAAAAATTGGATCTCCAGGCTTGGGGGTTTCTGGATATTTGCCCTCCAAGCCTCTATTTAGGTGCTTCTTTACTCCTTCGGGACAAATGTCCCAGATATTATATTCCTTTAAGTAATTAATGGCGTCCTGATATGTGGTTGGATCTGGCACTGTTGGACCAGAAGCGATGGTTTCTAGGGGGTCGCCTACTACATCCGAAATTATTAGGCTAACAACTGTTGCGGGGTAAGCTGCCTTAGCAAGGTTGCCGCCCTTAACAGCTGAGAGGTGTTTACGCACAGCGTTCATCACATTTATTTCAGCGCCGCTTTTAAGTAAAGCTCTGTTGACCTCTTGGAGGTCTTCTAGTGAAACTCCCTCTACAGGCAATGGGATGAGTGCTGATCCTCCACCCGAAATTAGACATAGGACTAGGTCGCCTTCTTGGGCCTCTCCCACCAAACTCATCATTTTCTTGGCTCCCTGCAACCCATTCATATCGGGGACGGGATGCGAAGCCTCAACAAGTTCGATTTTGGAGGTTTTAAACTGGTTTCTGGTGCCTTTGAGAATGTTAACGCACCCCCCACTAATTCTATCCCCTAAAACTTCTTCCACTGTTTCTGCCATGGCACCGCTTGCTTTGCCCCCTCCTACAACATAGATGTTGTTTAAACTGTTGAGGTCAAAAGTTTTCCCTTTAATTATTAATTTATTCCTCTTTAAAAGAAGATTTTTTTTCACCACACTTCTAGGATTGGCGGCTCTCAGTGCAGTTTCGATTAGAGCCAGTGTAATTTTTCTGGCCAACCTGTTCTTTCCGCTTGAATTTTCAATAAGCTTTTGACTGTTTTTTATTGTCGCTTTTAACATACTATTTATTTTAAACTTTGAAAATTAAGAAACTTTTTGTGAAAAATCAAATGTATCTGAGGATGAAGGCATTTAGAAAATAGGATTATGTTTATTGTCAGAATTTTGGACTACTTATTGCAAACTGGGCATTTCATATTGTCCGCTCTGAGACGCGTTATTTTCTTATTTGAAAGACAGGTGGGGCAAATGAGTAGTTCGGTATGACAGTTGGGACATTCCCTCTTGGTAAGGCACTCCAAGCATAGTTCAGCTCCGCATCCTGGGCATCTTAAACCATGATCCCTACAGAAACTTTTCCGGTGCCTCTTACACCGATACTTTGCCTTGTTTATGCAATAGTCACAAAACCTTGGCAAGGTTTTCCACTCCTTTACTATTGGACAGCGTTTCTCGGTTGGGATTTAATTATTGTTTCTTAATGTATATGCTATATAAATCTTTTATTTTTAGCACTTTTTCTTCGAATAGGTCAAACGTCCTGCAACCCGTTTGGAACCATTTGTGCTTCTCCAAAACCGTTATTTCTGCGGTTAGCACTTTCATGATAAAGTATAAATATTGCCTTTTTATTGTTTAATTTGGAGTCCGTCTAACCAATAGCTACACCTCCTTAAAACAATAAATCTACTCTTGGTTACTATTGGGTGTAAGGTGACAGGTTTGGAAGAAACTGCCTACGAACTAGTTTTAGAAGCTGGAAGCAAAGGTATACTTCAGAGTGACCTTTGGAAGAAGCTTGGAGTAAATAGCCGGGAAGGTTCTCGCATAGCAGTAAAGCTTGAAAGTAAGGGTTTAGCAAGAAGAGTCAAGGAGCTCTACAAAGGAAGATGGACATACCGCCTATACGCAAATAAAGAAGAAGAAACGCCAATAACATGGAACACCCTAAATGACTGCCCCTGCTTTACATGCATAACAATAACGCGTTGCGGTGCAGCCCAACCAATATCTCCCATCAAGTGCCAAAAATTGACAAACTGGATACAAAAGCAAATAATGGACTTCTGACACCCGTCTCTCCCCGAGAGGAATTCTATTTTTTCTTTTCACAGCCTTCGAAAATTCTTAGCCACAATATACATTTCAGCACTGGTTTTCCTTGAAGCTTCTGGCTTTGTAGTTCTAACGAAGCCAAAATGCTGCTTAACTTCACTCAAAAAACTTGCATACTCCGAACCTTGAAAGGCCTTAATAACTAGTGTTCCACCATTTTTAAGAACCCTCTTAGCTATCTCCAGAGAGGCCCTAGCAAGAAACATCTGTCGCTCATGATCCACACTCCATATCCCACTTACATTAGGTGAACAATCGCTCAGAACAACATCAAACTCTTCACAAACACTCAAAACCCGATTCAGAGTCTCCTCTTTAACAATGTCTCCACAAATGAAGGTCACACCATTTATACTTGAAATCTTGTTAATATCCACTCCCACCACAACACCCTCGTTGCCCACCCCCTCCCTAGCAACCTGCAGCCACCCCCCAGGGGCACAACACAAATCCAGAACTGCCTTTGCACCCTTAAAAATCCCAAACTTTTTATCAAGTTGCTTTAGTTTGTAGGCCGCCCTAGACCGGTAACCCTCTCTACGAGCTCTGTAATAGTAGTGGTCCTTACGCCTCAAGGAGGAAGCACCCCATAAATGTTACCATCTCTAAGAACAAATCTTTTAACCCCACACATAAAACTTCTGTGTCAAAAATCAAGGTTTACAAAACGTTGGCAGAAAGGCCCCGACCTTAGTCGTGGGAATCGTCAAAAATGCATTTCAACTTATAAAAGGTACTCCAATTTACAATTTAGGTGAGTTTTTTAAGTGGGATTCCTAATTTTAAAGTAAGGTTTTTAACCCGTGCTCTTATATACCGTAAGGCAAGCATCTTTAGTATTTAAGGTACTAGCCTTTCGTCCCTAGATTCTGGTGAGAACTTTGACGGAAAACGAGGAATTTTTCAAAGCCAAAATTTATTCTCTAAACAAGGAGTGTGTTCCCCTAATTGAGGAGCTACGAAAACTAAGGGAAAGCGCTGAGGGATATAAACAAAAAAGAGATGAGAAAAATAGAGAGGTGCAACTCCTCGCTCAGCAAATAAAAGAGATTCGAAAGCAAAACGAGGAATCTAGCTCTCGGCTAAGCCAAATGAAAATGGAGAAAGAAAAGCTTTACGAAAAAATTAGAGAACTCTCTTCCAAAATAAAGGAACAAAAAAGCAAACTGCACCCCATAAGTTTTAACGGCGAACAATTAAAGAAAAAAAGAAACGAACTTGAGTGGAAACAGCAAACAACCACCCTATCCCTAGAAGAGGAAAACGCCATCGTCAAACAAATAGAAAAAATGGAAGAAGACCTAGCATACTACGAGGAAAACCTCAAAATACAAAAAACAATAGACCAACTGAAAAAAGAAATGGAACAAACACGACAAAAAATCATTGAAATAAAAAACCACATGCAAGAAGAATATGAAAAGAGCAAACCTCTATTCGAACAAATAAAAAACCTCACAAAGAGAAGAGATGATCTAAGAAGCTCCGCAGACGCCGACCACAAAAACTACATCGAAGTATTCCAAAAAATAATTCAATGCGAAAACCAACTCACAAAAATAGAAGAAGAAATATCACTATACAAAGCTCAACAAATCAAAATACAAAAGGAGAGAAGGAATAGGGAAGCCCAAGAAAAAAGAAAAAAGGAAGAAGAAATAATCCAAACCAAAATAAAACAAGCCCAAGAAAAACTGGAAAAGAAAAAACGAGTAACCCTACAAGAACTAAAACTCGCCATGGGCGAGCAATAAACTTTCTCTAAAACCAAAAGACAACGGTGGATTTTAAAATGAAAAAATTTGAGGAACTGGATTCTCTGTTTCACCCCAAAGCCGCAGCTGTGGTCGGCGCAACCGAAAGCCCTTTCAAACACGGAAACTGGTACATGCGTTCAATACTAAACAGAGGTTTCCCAAAAGAACACCTATACCCCATAAATCCCAACGAAAAAGAGGTACTCGGCATAAAAGCATACCCCAGAGTACAAGACGTGCCAGAACCCCTCGACTACGTCGTAGTGGCAATACCTAAAAAACTAATAAAAGAAGTTGTAAAAGACTGTGTTGAAGCCCAAGTCAAGTTTGTAATGATTTTCACATCAGGATTCTCAGAAAGCACCTCGGAGAGAGAAGAAGGCAAAAAACTAGAAAAAGAACTCCTAGAAATAATACGCGGCACAAAAACCCGAATAGTAGGCCCAAACGGAATGGGCGTCTACTCTTTTGAGGGAAAACTTTCATACCCCTACGTATACAATCCCCCACAAGGGGGCACAGTATCTTTTGTAAGTCAAAGTGGAGGACACACTGTTTCCATGGCCAGCTTTGCCGATTTCTGGAACAACATTCGCTTTAGCAAAATGGTTAGCTACGGCAACGGAATAGATCTAGAAGTCACAGATTACCTAGAGTATTTCGCAGAGGATCCCAAAACCAAGGTTATTAATATCTATGTTGAGGGGGTAAGAAACGGGCCCCGCTTTTTTAAAACCTTAAAGGAAGCGACCCGCATTAAACCCGTAGTAGTCTGGAAAGGAGGCTGGACTGCGGGTGGTTCACGCGCAACCCTTTCACATACAGGTTCCCTCGCGGGTTCAAACAAAATTTGGAGTATGGTGTTGAAACAGGCGGGAGCAGTGCAGGTCTATAGCATGGAAGAGCTTTGCGATGTAACCATGGCTTTTCTCAGGCTTAATCCCCCAAAAGGGGTAAATACTGCTATTGTGGGGGCGGGTGGAGGTCTAAGCGTAGTTTCCACAGACGCATTGGAGAGCGCTGGTTTGAGGACTCCACCCTTTAGTGAAAAAACTAGGGAAGAATTGGGCGAAATAGTTCCTGATGTGGGAACAGGTATATCTAATCCCATTGACGCCAGTTACTTTGTCTACTACGATCTAAAAATGTATATAAAAATATTGGAATTGGTGGATGAGGATCCTAATATTGATTTGATACTGTTACAGCATGAGGTGATGTGGGGAGACAGAAACGAGGAGCTCTTCAAAATAGTCAAAGAAATCAGAGAAAGATTGGAAAAGCCTCTGGTTATCGTTTTACACCCTTCCAGTGGACCTAGAGAGTACCAGCCTGAGATGGAGGCTGAGCGTTTAAAAATTATAAAACAGTACCTAAATGATGGCTTCCTCATATACCCTTCAATACCTAAAGCATCAAATTCTGTTTTTAAGGTGATACAGTACTACCAGTTTCTAAAAAATAGAGAAATTCAGAGACCCTTGAAGCAGCACTTAATACTGCTTGAATAGTTTTCCCCTATTCCTCCCCCTTTTTTGGCTGCAACTATTCTTCTGTGTAGGTGCCTATTGACCCTTCAGCCTCCTCTACTGAAACCCTTATTTTCATGTTTTTGAGGAGTGACTTTTTCAGCTGTTTATAAATATACTCGGATATTTTTTCCACAGTGGTTGCTTCAATAGGCAAAAGTAATGCGTCATCCTTGGGGAAGATGTACCTCCTCCCGTTTGCTATAACCTCTATTTCTTTTCCCATTTCCTTGATTTCCACTTCTTTTTCTTTAGTGGGTATCAGTATGTAGTGATCCATTTTCTGACAAATATCCCTCGCTACGTTTCTTACATCTAGAAAGTCCACTATCATTTGCTGACTGTTCAGTTTATCAGACTCGATCTCAATAGTCACCTTATAGTTATGGCCGTGTATACGCTCACATTTCGGGTGGCGTATTAGGAAATGAGCCGCAGAAAAGTTTAGGTCAGTTCTTTCCACCTTAAGCTTGTAGACCATCTCTCAAACTTCCCTCAAACATTTTAAAATTGCCCGTACATATGAAGATTTCATTCCTTTTTGTCTCCCTTGCAACAATCCCCCAAAAACACTTTAAACTTTTCCACACAAAAACATTAAACCAATCTATCAATAATCCACCTCCACCTCACTCTCCTGCCAAATAAAAAGGCAGTATGTATTTAGCTCCTGGGAGCCGACCTGGTGTTATATGTTTCCTTTCCCCGAAAGGGAGGGCTATTTTTGGCTTCTTTTCCATTGTGGGAAGCATTCGAAGTCCAAATAAGCCTTCCTTCGGGTTTTAGAGCCCCAATATCGTTATTCAAACACGACAGCCAAAAACCCATACACTAAAGCGCTTTAGACAAAGGATGAAAACCTAAAGCTTTTTCATGGTAAACCCTCATACGCTTACGCTTTTTAGATAAAGAATGAAAACCTAAAGGTTTTTCATAGCAAACGTACATACAAAAGGCAATACATATTCTTTCTGAAAGATTCAGAGTATTCCCAACACTTTATGGGCTTGAATTGATATTGAAATGTCATTCTTATGGAGATACTTCGCCGCGGCCTCCGTGAACTGGAACAGTTGTTTTATTGTGGGTTTTTCCTCCACTTCGCCATATGGAGATACAATCTGAATACATAGGGGGCATCCCAACTTAGCAAGCTCCCTAGCATACCATTCAATATTCTCTGATTTTGTTTGGGATGTAACTACAACTTTGGCGAAGGTCTTTGCCTTTGCCTCAACTAAAACCTGTATGGTTTCCAACTCTCTCTCCACTAGAGCTCTCCAGTCTGAAGCAGCCCCCGCCGACTCATCTTTAATATCACAGCAGCAGTATTCAAAAAGTTCAGCCACCTTTGAAGCACACCTAGGTAAAGAACCATTAGTCTCAAGAAAGAGAATATAACCCTCTGAGACAAGGTTCTCTGAAACTTCCCTCAGAAAATCCATTTGAAGTAAAGGCTCCCCACCAGTAAATGATACCGAGTGAAGATCCGCAGTTTTCAGTTTTCTCACATAGCTGCAAAGAGTTGCTGGATCTACGGGATTTGCTTGCCCTGCGAATTTTCCAGTCCCGGGGCTTTCTTCCACTCTAAGCTGAGTTGCGTCTGGTTTTTGAGCTCCAGGTGATTCGCGTCTTAGCATGTTATATAAGATGTCGCACCACCTGCAGCCCCTAGTTCCAAACTCCCCCATAGCTAGGTTGCAGCCCGCGAATCGAGCGATTCGACGAAGGAATAGCTTCCACTCCTCCTATATCTGACGCTTTCCATAACACGAGCCGCTGACGCTACCTCCTTCTCCTTTACCTCCCCCTCCTTTTGGGGGATTTGGTAGGAAGAGAACACCTCAGCGACCCATCCCTTAACCAAGACCATCACCTCGAAACAGACCATGCCACATCCTTTTAAATAACTTGCCTCTAATTTAAGTCTGCTCCCCTTCCATACTTGTTCAAAATATGGGAGGCTCCACCGAATCTTAAACATATAACAGTAACTTTTTTACATGCAGGGGGCCCACTCGTTTATGGCTGGCGTGAAGGTGGCGATTTGGCTCCCAATTTCGTGAACCTCTCAGGAAAGTTGGATAGAATACTTAATAAAACGTAAAAGTGGACGTCGGCTACAGTGCAGTCAAATTTTTTGTTCATAAAACTTATGTACTGGTTTCTACTCTGTTAGCTTGCCTGAGGCGGATTTCTATGTCTTTAGTAGGACTTCTGATGGGTAAGCTGGAAATACTGTTGTGTAATGCAAGGTCAATTGAGCAAAACAGGATGATGGTTGAAAATCCAGACCCAAAAAGTTACGTGGATTCCACAGCAGTAATACTCATGAATAAGGAGGATATGGGTAGCCGCGGAATTAAAAATGGTGACTGTGTTAAAGTGACTACAAAATTTGGGAGCGTCGTTGTTAAAGCCTACCAAACAGACGAGACCAAAAAGGGATTGGCACTCATGCCCAATGGGCCATGGTTAAATGCTATAATAGACCCGGACATAGATGTTACAGGGAGTAATTCCTGCTATGTTTTAAAGGCCAGCATTGAAACCACAAAGGAAGAAGTGTTAGATCCAGAAAAACTCTTTGGAAAACTATTGGGAAAGGATGCCAATGATTGAATCACTTCTCATAAAGAATGGCTTTGTTTTTGACCCGGCAAACAAGATAAATGGGGAACGTATGGACCTAGCCATCAAAAAAGGAGTGATAGTTGAATCAGTGAATGAAAATGAAGCCAAAATCATAGACGTTAAGGGAAAAATGATTCTCCCCGGCGGGATAGATATTCACACCCATATAGCCTCACAACATGTGAACTTTGCACGCATGCTTTTCCCCCCTTCATCCGACGAGTTTCTTTTCACCGCTCCAAAAGTGGGCTTAACATATTCAAGAATGGGCTATACATTCGCCGTCGAAGCTGCAGTTTCACCCACAAAGGCTTTGCACACCCACTTGGAATTTTTAGATATACCCTCACTGGATCACGCCTGCCTATTGCTACTAGACGTTTACTGGTATCTATTACCCGCAGTGAGGAAAAAATCCGCAGAGGAAGCCGCGACCATAATCTCATGGCTACTGGAATCCACCAAAACCTATGGAGTAAAACTGTTAAACCCCACAGGAAGCGAAATGTGGAGCCTCAAAAAGGAAATAACAAACATAGAAGAACCCATAAAGCACCTCGGAGTGTCACCCCTAGACGTCATCAAAATAATAGCAGAGGCAAATGAGCGCTTGGGACTGCCACACCCCGTCCACATACATCCCAACAATGCAGGAAAGCCAGGAAACTACAAAACAACACTCAAAACACTAAAAGCTCTAGAAGAAATAAAGCCCAACAAAAAGAAGAGAACCATACACCTTGCACATGCACAACTACACAGCTACGGAGGAAACGAATCCATTGAATCCCAAGCAGAACAAATAGCAGAATACATAAACAGTCACCCCAACGTAGAAGCAGACATAGGACAAATGGTGCCCCACCAAACAATAAGCCTCTATGCAGACAACCAGCTGCTAATCCCAACTAGTAGAGGCAAAAAAATATTCACTGACCAAGTTGAACTTGAAGCAGTCTTTGGAGCCACACCCACCGAATATAAAATGGATAAAACTGGGAGCATCATGTGGGCCACAGGGCTGGAACTAGCACTAAAAGTAAAGGATCCTTGGCAAATCCAGCTGTCGGTAGATCACCCCAACCTGGGACTAATCACCCACTATCCCCAAATAATAGGATGGCTCCTAAGCAAAAAAGCCCGAGACCAAGTCAAACTAGAAGCCGACACACCACTACACTCCATCAATCGAGAATACACACTCTACGAAATAGCAATAATAACCCGCGCCAGCCCCGCACAATCCCTAAACCTACCAAACAAAGGAAACCTATCAGTAGGCTCAGACGCAGACATCGCAATATACGACTTCAACCCCCAAACCCAAGACCCTGCACAGGAAACAGAGGCACTAATCAAAGCCCTCTCCCAAACACTCTACACCATAAAAAATGGAATAATCATAATAAAGCAAGGAGAACCACTACAAAAACCCAAAGGAAAAACCTACTGGGCACACAGAGACGGAATCAACCTACCAGAAAAAGTAAAAATAGAAATGGAACGCTACTACTCACTGGACATAAACAGCCTAAAAACACCCAAAGAAATCCTCTCAAACTCCCAAGAAATAAAATACTAACAAAAACACCCCTAAAAAATCTCCAGCACAAAAA
>JAHQXB010000030.1 GCA_029856435.1 Candidatus Jordarchaeia archaeon | reverse complement strand
AGGTGACTGCGGCACCCTAAAAAACGAGAAGTTGAAAACAAGGGGAGAAAACGTTCCCCCCATTCCCCAGGAACACGGTGCCACCAAGAAATGATGGGGGGAACTCGGCGAGACATGGGAAGCGTGTCGCAGTAGCCTCGGATAATGCTCAGGTAAGGTTGGAAGAGGCTTACCCTAACATAATTGTGCACCAGAAACTTTTTACGCCCGTTTTTGTTGTCGATATGTTGTGAGCTTTGGCTTTTGCCATTTAAAAGTTATTTGCAAAATGTATAACGACTCAGGGAAGATTTTCAGTTATATGGGGGTGTTTTACTTTTTTTGTGGCTTGAAAAAGGATTACGAATATTTAGAGGGGTTGGTATTCTTTTTATATCCATTTTTTTCTGCGGAAAAAGATAAGCATGATAATTCCGACAATAGCCATTATGACGAGAACCATATGATACCCTTCGGGCCATTCCAGTTCCGGCATCCAGGTGAAGTTCATGCCGTAGATGCTGGCTATGAAGGTTAAGGGTATAAAAATTGTGGCAATTATTGTTAACACTTTAACGATTTCATTGGTTTTATTACTTATGCTTGACAGGTATGCGTCAATCATTTCGGAGAGCATTTCTCTGTAGACCTCGGTGGTTTCAATCACTTGGATAGTGTGGTCATAAACGTCTCTAAGAAAGATTATCGTTGCTTTTTTAATAAGGGAGCATTCACCCCTTTCCAGAATGTTAATTACTTCTCTTAGAGGCCAAACGGATTTGCGTAAGAACAATAGCTTTCTTTTCAGATTGTGGATTTCTTTTAAAACTTGTGGGGAGGGCTCAGTTACCAATTTTTCTTCTACATCTTCAATTTTTTCTCCCACTTTTTCTAAGACTACAAAATAGTTGTCCACAATGGCATCTATTAAAGCATAGGCCAAGTAGTCAGGCCCCATCCTCCTTACGCGTCCCTTAGCGGTTCTAATTCTATCTCTTATAGGGTCGAAAACATCTCCTTCCCTCTCTTGGAAGGATATAACATAATTTGGGCCGACAACCAAGCTAACTTGTTCTGACTGAATTTCACCATTTTTATTGTCGGTGTAGAGCATTTTTAAAACAATGAAGAGGTAGTTTTCGAGATCCTCAATTTTGGGACGCTGCTCTGTGTTCATAATATCCTCTAAAATGAGAGGGTGTATATCAAACTGTTTCCCTATTTTTTCGATAATGTCTACTTGGTGGACGCCGTCTATATTTATCCAAGTTACAGTGGGTGTGTCTTTAAATGGAAAGCACTCCTCAATTGCTTTCACCTCTTTTTCCTGAAAGTGCGTTTCATCATAGTCCATAACCCTAATTTTCACTTCGCCCGCAACTTTTTCTCCAATATACACGGGAGTCCCCGGGGGCAGACCAACCATTTTTGAAGTTTTTCTAAACAACTTTAAACTGGGCAACTACCATCATCCCTGCTCAGACAACTTCATTTTTCATGTATATGAAATATCCAATAAGCATTTTGGGCGAGATGAGCTCCCAGAATACATATTATGGGGAGAGAAAATGATTTTAGTCTCACTAAACTTTACATCCACATTTCTTATTTTTCAGGATTCTGATTTGCTCCGCGATGGGAGTCACATACTCGGTTTGTGTCTCAGCTCCAGTCGCCAATTCTATTTTGAGGGGGCTACTGTGCTTGTATCCTCTTTTCTCCATCTCGCCGATAAGCTTTTCGTGTATCAAATACAAGCATTTTAACTTACCCTTCCATCTCAAAGTTTCCGGATGATGGGAATAACCTTTCTTACCCCGGGTTAAAATCTCCCAAATGGCATGAAGCTCCCTATGCTCTCCTAATAAATGTTTGCCACACAACTTTTCCGGAGGAATATCCCAGATTCGCATAAACACCACAACTATAAGAACATATACTTGTTAACTAAAACTATGGGGGAGTTAGAGGAAAAGTTTGGTACTAGTATTTGCTTCATTTTTCACCGTAAGCCACAAATATGCTGATACTAGCACTTTCGCATCCACAACTCGACTGTGCACAACAATTCTCGCCCACACAGTCCACAACTACATTCCTAAGTCCATATTCCTCAAACCATTGTTTAACCTTTCCCCTCTTAAACCCCATCCACCGGTCATGATGCTCAACTCTCAAAAATTGAAAGTTGTGCTCATCTAAATCCGTGACTACCAGCTTGCCCCCGGGTTTAAGGATTCGCACCATTTCTCCTATAGCCTTTGTTGGAAACTCGACATGATGTAGATACATGTTGGCAAAAACGTAATCCACCGATTGGTCGGGAATAGGGAGACTCTCTGCTTCACCCAAACGACACTCAAAACCACCAAATTTGGAGAACTTCTTTCTCATAACTTCTAACATGGCTTGAGACTGATCCACTGCAATAACCTGCAAACCTTTAGCAATTAATCCCTCAGTAATAAAACCTGTTCCTGCTCCAATATCCGCAGCTGTCTTGCCCTTTTGCACACCGGCCACTGCATAGGCTTTTTCCCTGACGGCTTCTGAAAAAAAGGTTTGACGCATTTTGTCCCATTGATTGGCAACCCCTTCAAAGTAATCCTTACTACTCATATAGTTCCCCTTTTTTGAATCTGAAATAGTAGAGAATCTGCTTCTGATAGAAAATTTAAATTAACAGAACTTCATAAAATGAAAAAATATTTTAGCCAATTTTTGGCATTACTCAATATTTATTTATTTCGGCCCTTAAACATGAATGGGTTTGAAACCTTTTTGCAAGTTCTGTTTCGGAGTGGGACTATATGCGATTGAATGGTAAAGTAGCTATTGTTACTGGCGCTGGTTCCGGTATAGGTGAAGCCACAGCTAAACTTTTTGCTGAGGAAGGAGCCAAGGTGGTGGTTGCAGACATTGAACCGAATTTGGGTAGAAAAGTGGTTGAACAGATTTCAAAGAAGGGAGGAGCCGCGGTTCAAGTAGTGGTTGATGTTTCTAAGGCCGACGAAGTTAAAGGAATGATTGATAAGTGCATAAATACTTTCGGAAAACTGGACGTTCTATTTAATAATGCGGGAATAGAGGGGCCAGAAGGACCTTTATGGGAGGGTGAAGAGGAAGACTGGAATAGAGTAATCGATGTGAATTTGAAAAGCATCTTCTTGGGCTGCAAATACGCTATTCCCCACATGATGAGGACAGGTGGCTCCATAATAAATACGGCTTCAGAACTGGGATTAGTAGGCACCCCCAGCCACCCGGCATACTCAGCCTCAAAAGGAGGAGTGATAGCATTAACACGCTCACTGGCTCTACAGTGCGCTCCCTACGGAATCAGGGTAAACTGCATTTGCCCAGGGGCCACAGAAACCCCCCTGCTTAAACGTTGGATAGGTGAAAAACAAAAAAATGAGAGAACACGGGAAGTAATCAAAGAAATCCCTCTAGGACGCCTAGGCAAACCCATAGAAATAGCCCACGCAGCACTATACCTCGCCTCAGATGAATCTTCCTTTACAACCGGCTCCATCTTGGTAATTGACGGCGGCTCCACAGCCCAGTAACCGAAAAACCACTCTAGAAGTAGAATCCTATAAACAAGTTTTACAAGGACACTATGGTTTAGAAATGTACAAGCAGGAAAATCTAGATTTATGCGAAACGTAACAAGATCCTGAGAAGAGAAAGTTAATAGCGTTAAAGTAGTCTTGGAACCGCATTAAAAGAAAAAAGCATTGAAATGGAGTCACACTTTGATAAACGTGAGGGACGCTTTAAGCTCAAACTTCATAATTTTCAGGCAGTCCTTGAATAATTTCCTTAATTTTCATTTGGTTGAATTTATTTACACTTTTTTGAGGATTTTTACTATTAAGGGGGGTTTTTCAGGAATTTTAAAAAGGTTAATTTGGGGAATAATCCTTACTTTGGTATGTTTTATAAGCAGATGTATTCTTTTAGAATACGGCGGGATGTTTGGAATTTTAAAGTTCACCACTCTCAGGCTGCGCGGAGAAATGATCAGGACGCTTGAAGAAATTGCAAAAATGTTTGGAAGGGAGAAATCAGACATTATGAGAGAGGCGTTGCAGATAGGTATTAGAGAGATGAAGATATGATTAGCCCTAGAACTATACTCAGAGGGCAAGATTTCTTTTAAAAAATGGGGGAGCTCACGGGTTTAGGTTACAGAGAGCCTTCTTTGGAACTTGAACGGAGAAACTTTCCTCTCCGATAGGGGAAGAAAGGTTCGGTGAAGAATCAGCTGGTAGATTAGTTGATGGCAGTTTCAAACGCTGGGCCTCTCTTATATGGGGTTGATGTAGAATTGTTCGGTTTCGCCTCAAAAAGGGGTGTTTATAGGGCTTCTTTCACGATTTGGAGCCTTATTAGGGAGATGGAGCCGAATAAATCTGCATCACCCCAGATTGCTAGGGAAATAGGAAAGAATCACGGTTTGGCTCAGCAGCTTTGGGAATCAAATATTCGTGAAAACCGCACCCTTGCTGCATGATTGATGATCCCGAAATGGTGTCTGAGGAGCAGATGGATGATTGGTTAAGGATTTTGACTACTGGGAGATTTGCGACCAGTGTATAATGAAGCTCTTCAAAAATGCCAGTTTCGCCTATAAGAAGGCCTGTGAGTGGAGTTCAAAAAAGGAGGAGTTTATAAAAAGAGCCGGATTCGTGCTCATGGCCTGCTTGGCGGCTAGTGATAAGGAAGCCGAAAACGAGCAGTTTGAAAAGTTTCTTCAAATTATAAAGAGGGAGAGTAACGACAATAGGGTTCACGTTAAAAAAGCAGTAAACTGGGCACTAAGACAGATTGGAAAAAGAAACCAAGAGCTGAACAAGAAAGCAATCAAAACCGCTAAAGAAATACAAAAATATGAATCACAGAGCACAAAATGGATTGCTTTAGACGCACTACGCGAACTAAAAAGCGAAGCGATTCAAAAAAGACTCAAAAAGATAAAAACGCAAAAATAGCGTCATTCCAACCGCCGCCAACCTTCTCTCCTTAGGGCAAAGTAAGTTACACTCAGCTGAGAGCTCCAAAAACTCGTTTTTCGAAAAATCTCCCTTGAAAGAACAATTACCGACCATTTATCTTAAACCCTTAGATATGAAAAACATTTTAGAAGGTACTCTAAAAAGCATATATGGATGGGATCGTATAGACCCCTCCTAATCTACTTATAAAGCACCATAATACATACATTTTTAGAGTGAATCCATATCTACAGTGTAGTCTCTAGAAAAAACTGGTTGGCGATTCCTTCTTTTTAAAGCAAGCCCAGCAGAAATTATAGCTATAATAGAAAAGGGAGCAACAACAATTACTCCCCCGCTGAGGAATCCCTGATTATTGGTAAAAAATAATAAAAGGGGCCACAAAGGAGCACCCAATTCCTCTCCTTCACCAACAAAATATGTAGCTGAATCGTTAATACACTCAACACCATTGTAATAAACAACCACAGATAATGTATGTCTTCCAAGTTGAGAGGAAGCATTAATAACTCCACCCCAACTTGTTGCACCAACCTTCTCTAATAGGAAACCGTTAATTCTAACCGAAACAAGAGGATCATTACTTGAAACCTCTACAACTACATAAATCGACTCATTTGGCTTCACAAAAGTTGCATTTAAGGTAACCGAAACGATTTCCAGACATCTAGGAAGAATAGTGACGTTAAACATGCTCTCCGCCGACTCATAAGTTTGGTTGCCCTCAAACCTCAAACAGAAGCCATACACTCCAGGAGAAAAACCGGAGGGAACCAGCCAGAACAAAACACAGTG
>JAHQXB010000086.1 GCA_029856435.1 Candidatus Jordarchaeia archaeon | reverse complement strand
CGACACTTGAAGACCGCTCCCCTCAGGTCTTTATTCAACCACCCGCACACAGAGCAGGTCTTAGAGGTCAGACGGGGGCTTAAAAGCTCCACGCAGCTCTTATACTTTATTAGGGACACTATCGGTGATGTAGAATCGTTCGATTTCGCCTCAAAAAAGGGGTGTTTATAGGGCTTCTTTCACGATTTGGAGCCTTATTAGGGAGATGGAGCCGAATAAATCTGCATCACCCACTATTTAAATCAAAACTTATTGATTTTTTTAATTTAGATGCAGGTTATTACAAAGGATAGAAAAGAGCTGGTTTTCCTAACTGACTGTTGAACATTGAAAGCTGTGAGGTCTTTTGACACCTATAAGCTCCGCTGGCAGAATGGAAGTAATCTATCAGCTGGTTCAATCAGTACTTCAACCTAAACCGCCTCACAGACCACACTTGGATGGTGTGCTGGCCCAGATGCCAACTTGCTATACTCACCTACCGCCTTTCGCTCCTTTTTCAGAGTCTTCAACGGTTCCCGAAAATTCATATTCATAGAAACTTAGAAGATTCTCCACAAGTTTATTGATGAAGTTATCTTCGGGAATCTACCCTTAAGTGATAAGCTGGTGAGTTTTTGACCCATCGTCTTCTGCTGAACTATTAACTTGTATGGAGAATCCGGTCTCCTCCCTTTTCCTTACCATCTTGATGAATTTTTTGCAATTTTACATTGTTAATTTGAAAAATTTTCAGAAAAACAACCAATTTTTTGAAAAAGTTAAAATTATCCAACAGAGCCTTTTAGGGGGAGATTTCCGGGGGAGGTTATGAGGAAAATAGGTTGGATGTGAGTCAAAAAATGTGGGAAGTGAATTTTCTCAAATCCAGCCAAAATACATCCTTACAAGTGAGGAGATTTGCCTGAACATATAAAGACATAAGGCCCAAGAGGAACTAATACCTTATAAACTGTAACAAGTGGATGGCTTTGGGACAAAATTGTTTTTGGCTTTTTCTTCTTAGCTTTTTTGTCATTAGGGGTCGTATCAGTGACGAAAAACAATACTCTTTCGCCACGTCATTTGGGGTTACGCATCGGGAAACATAACTTTGTCCCAAAGCCCAAGTGGATTATGTTTTTAATTAATTACCATTTGGTTTTTGCTTGTATAGATATTTGTTATAGGAAAATTTTTTATTATACCTTTTTAAACATATAATTAGTGGGTGGAACAATTTGAGCATTGGCAGTTCCAAAGACGTGGATGTGGATGCACTTATTAACCTTGTTGAGGCTAATTTGGGAAAATGGAAACCAAATTCTATCTATATTGTTGATGTTAACTTTAAGATTTGGGGTAAGAGGGGAGAACTGCCTCAAGAAGTTCTAAGTTTCTACAGTAAAATTCCCTTTGTAGAAATGCACATCGGAGACACCTTTCACAACGAAAACACTTTCATGATGAAGGTCACCGATAAAACGGCTGTGATAGTCAGGATGGATGATTCCCATATAGCTAGACTCACAGCTATCAACCTTAAGGGAAGGATAAATGCTCTATCACCATTTTACACCCTAGAAAAACATATAGGAGAAAAAAAGGAATCAAAGCTAAACGAAATAGGAAAAACAGCGAGAAGGATGTGGTAATTTGGACCTATTTCTTCTCCTTCCAATTATTGGTATCTTTATCAGTTTAGTGATTTTGGTATTTGCAGTATTGATAATTATTATCGTTTACTTGGTCAGAGTTTATTGGAAACAGAGAGAAAAAGCAACTCTTACGCTAATAGCATTCTTCTTAATATACGGCATTGAACGTGGCTACGCCGCTTTTGGAGAACCCCGTGTTATCACAACCCAATGGTTTATAGAAATTAATTTAGGCATGATTTTAGCGGCAGCCGCGCTATTAATTCCCATTGTTTTAATGAAAATTAGAGAGTTGTACATATTCCCACCGCTAGTTGGAGCAGCTTTGGTAGCAGTAAACACAATATCCTCATTCTATAGAACCACTATAGTGAACCTCGTCAACTGTATATTCTACCTTTCAGGTTACAATCTTTGGAAACCTGTACTAGATTGGATAAACATTATTTACTTACGAAATAACTACGTTTCGGTTCTCGCTAACCCGGTTAGCACACTACTAATTCCTGATTTATCATACTACTACCTAATAGTTTCCGGAATAATCCTCGCACTACCTGCACTAATACTATTTACCATTATTGCTTGGAGAGAAAAAAGCGGAAAGGCTCTTGGCTTTGTGTTGGGGCTAATAATCATATTTATTGGGGGTGCACTCTCGGGTGGACATGCACTAGTGTACATAGTATTCGAGGCAACTGGAATTAGTATCCTAGGCTTAGCTATAACTGGATTAATTGATAAATACTTGTTGCACAAAAGAACCGAAACTTGAAATACCATCAAAAGTACCCGTTCTGATCCAGCGTTAACCTTGCGTAACTTTGGGTTTTCCTCCCCCAGTTTCATGGGGAGACCGGTTCGCCCCGGGGAACGGTTAAAGCAGTTACATTTCTTTTGCTTTCGGTGGGGGATGTTCCCAGTTGTGGCCCTTGCCCTCTTTGGGCTTTTTCGAACTTTCCGCATTCCGGGCTGGAATCGGCTGCACGGCACATGTGTATGTGTGGTTGTTTTTGAGGAATGATGGGTTAAATGGTTTTTCTTTAACGTTAACTGTTGGAAGTTTTTAAGTTAACAAACTTTATTCTAAATAGAAGCCGTTTTAACACACATTTACAAGAATCTACACGAATTAATTCTTCAATACTCTTCACTTTTTTGGAATCTTAAAAAAAATGTAAACAAAAATGATATATTTGTTAGAGTTTGGCGTAATTAGGTTTACAAGATTGTTGAAATTAACTGAATGATAATTTACCTTGAGAGATATTTATTTTATTTCTTTTTTGATTTGTTCCAGCTTTTGTGCAATCTCTTCTTTGAGGGAGTAGGAGTATTCTTCGGTGGGAAAGAGTTCTTTTTCTACCTCCTCCTTGTACTGTATAACCGCGTTTTTAATGGCTTCCCTCACGTTTCCGAACCTCTTTACAAACTTGGGTTTAAAGCCCTGATTAATTCCAACGGCATCGTGCAAAACTAGTACTTGTCCGTCGCAGTGAATTCCGGCCCCAATCCCTATGGTAGCAGCCTCCACTGATTCTGTTATTAGCTTGGCGACCTGCCATGGTATTCCTTCAAGCACGATCGAGAAAACTCCTGCTTCGTCTAGAGCTTTTGCGTCTTCAATTAGCGATTTTATTGCCTTCTCAGTTCTGGCTTGAACCTTATGTCCTCCAAAAATGTGTATGGATTGTGGGGTGAGTCCTATATGTCCCATTACTGGGACACCGAGGTTGAGGATCGCCTTCACTACTTCTATTATTCTTTTGCCACCTTCTGGTTTAACGGCTTCAGCGCCGCCTTCCTGAACTAGGCGCATTGCGTTTTTTGCGGCAATCTCGGGGGTTATGCAGGAGCCGAAAGGCATATCTCCCACAAGTAAGGCGTACTGAGTTCCCCTTCGTACGGCGGCTGTGTGTCTTACCATATCTTCCATTGTTACTGAGAGTGTATCTTTGTATCCTAAAACGTTGTTTCCTAGAGAGTCACCAACCAGAATTATGTGTACTCCTACCTCGTCCAGAATCTGAGCTGTGGGGGTATCGTAGGCGGTTAGCATTACGATTTTTTTATGCTCCTCCTTCATTCTTTTAACGTCAAGCACGGTTATTTTTTCCCGTTCCATTTAATCATCAACCAGCATTAGTTCTATTAGGAAGAAAAAAATTCACCTTAAAAAAGATGCTGTACAATAATAGTTGCATATACGTCATGCTTATTGAATAAATAGATTTTCCCAATTTTACTTAGATAAGGTTCTACAATTTGAAAACTTCAAGTGGACCTTTTTCCAGTTTCTTAGTTTTTCGAACAAAATTTGGTTTCCTCATCTATAAATAAACAAATGAGTGGTTATTTTTCTTTACGGATGGTTTTTGGGAAGTCTGTTTCAAAAAATTTTTGGCGATTTTAAATCTTTTTGGAGGTTTTCTTTCCAATCCTTGGGGGGAGTTCCTCCGGATTCTTTCCTGGTTCATAGTTTAGTGCCTTTTTTGAAAGTTCACTTACTCTGTGAAATATTAGGCTAGGACCGGGATCTAGGGAGTTACATACCGCATCGCAATTACCACAATTTACGCAGGAATCTGCCATATGTCCCATTCGCAGTAGTGTGTAAAAAATGGGGTCAATTTCCTTTCTCACTTTAATTACGCTGCAGTCAACACATAAACAGAGGGGACATGCTTTGATGCACAATCCGCATTTTTTACAGTTTTCAACTAGTTTCTTAAAATGGGAATACCCCTCTCTCTCCGAGTCCTCACCAAATTTTTCAAATTGTCTAGATTTGTATTCCGCCGCCTCGGATGTTAATAGTTCCATATCCTTGGTTCTGCGGTTTAGTGTTTCGGCATCCGCTGATTTCAAAATCAGTTTTGTTGAAGCGGTCTCGAGAAGTTGTAGTCCTTTTTGCGAGTTTATGTGTAATAATGTGGCCTTCCCACTATTTTCTTCTATGACTTGGAAGGAAATATCTGAGATGGTTGGTTCCCTCTCCGTACATCTTTTACAGCTCTCTTCCAAAACCAGTTTTTCTCCAAGATTATAACTCCTCTTCTCCTCTCCGATGGAAATGTTGAATTTTTTTGCTTCTATTTTTTCTTCAGATACTTTGCTTGCATCTATCTGTTCTTGTTCTAACCTTTTTTTAACCTCTTTTGGTGAGATCTTACCGTAGCACTCCTCCCCCAAAATCAATAGGTTATCCCGGTTTATTTGTTTCCTTTTTACTAGCTCTACTATGGCCCTAATGTCGCATGGCTTTACCACTAAGGCTATCTTTCCCGTCCCTTTTGGGCTCTGTGCAAGGTACTTGGGTATATTGTTAGCACCAGAGACGTGGTATGCAATAAATTGGGAGAGGGGTAAAGAGTCTATTTCTTCTGGCTGCTCTATGGTTACTGGAGCAAGGCTGTATCTATCTTTTTTTTCCTGGAAGTATAATACTTTGTCTACGTATTTATTTTCTAGGGCTGATTTGAGAAGTGTTTGTATAGTCCCTCCACTATAACTTTTAGATAGTTTTCCGTCTTTGGCGGTTGCTAATACAAAGTCTCCTATCTTCAATTTGAAGCTTCCGTAGAACTTTTAATTCATGTAAATGTGCTTTTTATTTTCTTCTTTGTCTAAGGATACGGCTTCCGAAGTTTTTATCCGATTGGAATCTTTATGGAGCGTTTTCTATTTTTACAGGTTAAGGCTTTGGTTTTAAAATTTTTTCAGACGCTTAATGAATTCATAAAGTCTTTTATTTTTTGCGATGAAATTTTATTCGATAATGTGTTGTTTCTATGGAGATTTCATAAATAATCTCCAATTTAATATATAGACATCTTTTTTCAATTCTTTGGATTCACTTTAAAAACTACAATAAATCCGCACATGTCCTTTAAACTTTTATATTTTCTTTGGTTTCTTTAACTTCTCTAAAATTTCCTCCCATATTTGTGTGTGTTCCCCCGAATAGTGGAAATTGCTTCTTTCTATTTCTATGACGTCCTTGGCGGGACAACTGTTTATACAGGCTCCACAAAGAATACATTTTTCTTTATCCACCTCAACTCTTCCTGACTTCTCCCAGCTCTTTTTTTTCGGGATACTCAGAGCTCCGACTGGACATATCTCCACGCATGTGGAGCATCCTCCTGGACACTTTTCGCTG
>JAHQXB010000001.1 GCA_029856435.1 Candidatus Jordarchaeia archaeon | reverse complement strand
GCTCACACCCAAGAACATGCATATTCGGGGCGCTGAGCAAGGAACCGCAAGCAGCTCTTACAGACAGTAGCAAAGTGTGAACGGCAGGAACTTCCTGAAGTTCCCGGAGGAGATGAAGAGGAAGTTCAAACGCTTCGCCCTCTTCCTAGATAAATCCCCCACCGGAAGGACAGGGGGGTGAGGATGTGGCTGAAGGAGAACGAGGACTGCATCAGGGTGGTGTGGTTTCCACCGGTTGTCCAGAGTTCAACCCGGTTGAGGGGTGCTGGGGGCAGATGAAGGACTCTGCGGTCGCATGCATCATCAAGTTTCACTGAGATGAAGAGAACCCTCACAAAACACCTAAGAACAAAAAGGTTAAGTTAAATATTGAAAAATATTTATGTCGTTAGCAATACAATTAATAATAGCACAAAAAGAAACAGCCAAACAAGATACAAACTAAACCACAAAATACTGAAAGCAACACAAAAAACAACAAAAACCTAAAAAAAGAAAACAAAAAACCAAAAAATAAAATAGAAGAAGGGAAAGAAAGGAAACTCACTCAGTCTCCATATCCACAATCCAAGTCATAGCCTTACGATCCGAAGTAGCAAGCTCATACTCCGTAGTCATCACAATAGCCTCGCGGGGACAACTCTCCTCACATTGGGAACAAAATAAACATTTACCGATGTCCACCACAGGCACTTTTCCGGCCTTGTTCTTCAATTCTTGAGGGTACTCCTTAGGAAATTCCCTCATCTCTATGGCGTTCGAAGGGCAGTCTTTGGCACAAGTTCCACAACCAACGCAGCGTTTGAGGTATAGTATGTGTCTTCCTCTCAGTTTTTCAAATGGTGGTAGTTTTTGGTATGGGTAGAATATGGTGAATGGTTTTTTGGGTAGGTTTTTTAGTAGTTCGGGTTCCATTGCTCCTGGTCTGGGCATTTTTTTCCTCTCCTTTTATAGTAGTTGTGTTATTAGTATTAGTAGGTTGTAGGTTGTTTGCCATTTGAATAGGTCGAGGTAGAATGTTGTTTGTAATATTAGTATGTTTAGCAGTGCTAGTGGGATTAGGTATTTCCATGAGCCTTTGACTACTTGGTCTATTCTGAATCTGGCGAAGAGTGTTCTTAAGTTGGCTATTAGGAATATAATTGCGAATGTTTTTATTAGGAACCAGGCGGTGCCGATTATGTATCCTAGTGGGAATGCTCCTGTTAATCTTTCTATTGTGGTTAGTCCTATTTCGCTTCCTGGTCCCCAGGGTCCTCCTAGGAATAGGGCTGTTGCTAGTCCTGCTGCCCATAGGTATTCGAGGTCGTTTGCTAGTCGGAATAGGGCTAGTTTTTTTCCGGATATTTCGGTTTGCCATCCGGCTACTATTTCCGTGTGTGCTTCTGGGATGTCGAAGGGTACTTTTTCTAGTTCTGCCATCTGGGAGATTATGAATACTGCGAAGGATATTGGTGCTAGTAGTATGAAGGGTATACCTATGGTTTGTTGGGTTTGGGTTATGTTTGCTATTGTTAGGACTGAGAGTATTGTAGGCGTGGTTATGGGTGTGGTTGTTCCGAGGATTATGTTTAGGATGTTGTTTGCTTGTGCTGGTATTGAGTAGTAGTAGGCTACGATTATTGCTGGTGTTAGGGTTGATAGTACTAAGGGGATTTCGTAGGCTATGAGTTGCATTCCTGCTCTGGCGGTTCCTACTTCACTGAACCTGTCTATTGAGAACCATCCTGTTAGTATGATGGTTAGGACGTAGATTGTGGAGAGGAATAGTAGTACTATGAGGTCTCCTTCGAAGCTTATTATGCCTGAGTTTTTGTATATGGGTATGAACATGAGCATTACTAGCGATAGTGTTAGGGCTAGGATGGGGGTTGCTGCGAGGCTGCGGGCCTCTGCGCCTTTGTGTACTATGTCTTCTTTGGCTAGGAGTTTTATTATGTCTGCTAGTGGTTGTAGTATTCCGTGGTATCCGGTGTGGAATGGTCCCACTCGGTTTTGTAGTCGGGCGTATATTTTTCTGTCGTACCATTCTGCGAAGAGTGAGACGACGCTTACGAATAGTATGCCTGGGAATATGAGTATTTTGAATAGGTCTAGTGGCAGGTTTGTTTGTTGCTGGAGTAAGTATTGGATGAGTGTGATGAGGTTGCTGTGTTGTGGGTATAGGTATAGTATTATGTACCAGAATAGGTCGACTGCCATTTTTTCCACCCTTCCTTTATTTTTTATCTTTTATTTTCTTGTAGTATTCTATACCGTATTTTCGTAGGGTTTCTAGGTCCGTTGTCCAGGTTTTTTCTTTTTGGGTGTCTATGAATGTGATTCTGTCGGTGCAGCTTAGGCAGGGATCAATGGATGCGATGGTTATTGGTACGTCTGCGATGTATTGTCCCTTGAGCATGTATTCTACTGAGGGCCAGTTTGCGAGTGTGGGAGTTCGGACTTTTACTCTTTCGGGTTTGTCGGTTCCGTTGGCTTTGATGTAGTGTATGAGTTCTCCTCTGGGTGCTTCGTATCTGCTTAGTACTTCTCCTTCGGGTACCCTTCTTTTGAGTTTGAGTCTGATTTCATCTTTTGGTAGGTGGTCTAGCATCCATTGTATCATGTTGCAGGATTGGATCATTTCTAGGATGCGGACTGCTACTCTTCCGAAGACGTCGCAGGTTTCCCAGGTGACTACTTCGAAGGGTACTTCGCCGTAGGCGGCGTTGGGGTCGTCTTTGCGGCAGTCCATGTTTATTCCTGAGGCTCTTAGGGTGGGTCCGACTGCTCCCAGTTTGCGGGCTACGTCGGGTGGGAGTACTCCTACGCCTTGGGTTCTTTTCAGAACGGTGGGTTCATTTATGCAGAGGTTTAGGTAGTAGTTTAATCTTTCTTTGAAGATGTCCATGCCCTTTTTTATTTTTGGGATTGCGTCTTTGCTTATGTCTCTTCGGACTCCTCCGATGGTGTTCATGGCGTAGTTTACTCTGTTTCCGGAAATCATTTCGAGGAAGTCCATGACTAGTTCTCGGTCTCTCCAGGTGTAGTGGAGGAGGGTGTCGAATCCTATTTCGTGTCCTGCTACTCCAAGCCATAGCATGTGGGAGTGGAGTCTTTCCAGTTCGCATACTATGGTTCTTATGTAGAGTCCTCTTCGGGGGACTTCTTCATCAAGGAGTTCTTCGACTCCTTGTGTGAATGTTGTGGTGTGTGAGTGGGAGCAGATTCCGCATACTCTTTCTAGTAGGTATATGTCTCGGACGTATGTTCTCAGTTCGCATGCTTTTTCTATTCCTCGGTGGTTGTATCCTAGTCTGACTTTGGCGTCTACGACTTGTTCTCCGTCAACTTCGACTGTGAAGTTTACGGGTTCTTTTAGTGCGGGGTGTTGGGGTCCTATTGGTATTTTTACGGTTGACATTTTTATTCAACTCCTTCGGGTAGCCAATCTTTTCGGAGGGGGTATACTCCTTCGGGCCAGTCGTCTGGCAGTATTAGGCGCTCCAGGTTGGGGTGGTTTTCAAAAACTATTCCGAGGAGGTCGTGTACTTCCCTCTCGTAGAAATTGGCTGATGGTAGTATATCTACTATGGTTTCGATTTTGGGGTTGTTTTTGGGGATTTCTGTTTTGATGTTGGGGTATGTGCGGTATCCTTGGTACTTGTAGAGGTGGTAGACGATTTCGAAGGTGTCTCCCCTGTCGAGCCCGGTTATGGTGGTTACGTGTTGTACGTCCCAGTTGTCCTTCATCCATTGGATGACTTTGCGATGGTCTCCGGGCTTTACTTTGATGAATATTCTTTTTGCTCTAGGTATCCATACTTGGACTGTGTCTCCGAGTGCTTTTTCTAGTTCTGCTTTTAGTTTTTCGTCCTCTTTTGAGGGGGGTTTGGGTTTGGGCTTTGCTTTTTCCGCTTCCGTTTCGGACATTATGTTATCCTCCTTGTAGTTTTCCTATGAGTTTTGCGACGGCGTCGATTATGGCTTCTGGTTTGGGTGGACATCCGGGAACGTACATGTCAACTGGAACTATTTTGTCGTATCCTCCCTCGATATTGTAGCATCCTTTGAAGACGCCTCCGGATATGGCGCAGTTTCCAACTGCGATTACGAATTTTGGTTCTGGCATTTGTTCGTAGAGGCGTTTGAATCTGGGTGTCATTTGTTTGGTTATGGAGCCTGTGCCTATCATGACGTCTGCGTGTCTGGGGGAGCCTACTAGTATTATTCCGAAGCGTTCAATATCGTATCTGGGCATTAGGGCGGCTATGACTTCTATGTCGCAGGCGTTGCATGCTCCGGTATTCATGTGGAAAACCCAGGGGGATTTTACTCTGGCCCAGGTTACGAGTTTATCTTTAAGTCCCAATTATTACACCACCTTCTCCTATCTCCGATATAAGACTAATACTGCAGCTATTGCGGCGAATATTACGAATATTCCACCGTAGAGTGGATTTGCAAAGGCAGAGGTGAATATTATGAAGCCTGCTGTTTCGAGTATGGTGAAGAAGACAGCGTAGTAGAAGAGTTGTAGTCTGAACTGGAATTTTTCGGCGGGATAGTTTTCTCCACAGGCGTACACCATAAGTTTTTCTTTGCTCTTTTTTCCTTTTGGCGCTAGAAGCCTTGCAGAAAAGTATAATCCGCAAGCGCTGAGTAGGCTAACCAGCAGTGCTAGTCCAAAAGTCGGTATTCCTGACAAAGTACTTTTGCACCTCCAACTCTAAAGGTAATAGCGTCTAGATACGTTCTCCTATTTAAGGTTTCACAATAACAGAGATTTGCATGGCATTAAAAGTTTTTCCATCGACGATTTTCACAATTTTCTCAAATTTTATTTCCCAAATCAAAAACACTGCTCAATGTTCTGGACAAATTCGGTAAATCCCAAAAACCACACCCACCATGACACATGAATCCCTGACTCTCCGTTTACTCCCTTCACCCGTCTCCTGTTCGCATAAGAAATGGCAGCTCTCAACAAAAATCAAAAAAGGCGAAAGTTTCTACACATGATTCCCAAAAAGGACGATGACCCACATAAAGGAACCATGTGGGGCGTAAAGGAAAAGTTAGGGGGCTCAACGGGTCGTAGTCTACGTGGTCAAAGGCAGACATATGTAGACCCGGGGCTTCACCACATCACCCCCACCCCTCACGGGCTCATAGGGATCCTTCTGCTCCACCCCCATCAAGGGCAACCCACCCAAAGTTGAACTCCTTTTTTTGGGGAAGCTCCTCTCACCATGTGATAAATGTTTATGCAGGCGTTTGAGCTGCCGATATATTTTGGGGCCGCATTTGGGGCACCTGAAAACCCTGTGGCTCCTTAGAGCTTTATTCAGTCCCCCGCATCTGCTACGGGTTTTCTAGGTGTACCCCCGGGCGATAGATTCGCAAAATCTCGTTTTTTTGGGGCCTTTTTTGGCGCTTCTCAAAACTGTTTCTCACCACTTAAGGGGTAGAAATATTAAAAATCGAGGAAAAACACCGATAAAACCATAAATTATTAGGAACATAACGGCAAAAAACCATAGCAAAGATCCCGCGAATCTATCGCCGGGCTGACTTCCACAACTGGGGCCCGGCCCCTCATAAGGGAGACCAGTAGCCGCCAGTCGGCCTCCCCCAGCCTGCGGTTCCACTTCTTGTGGTGTTTCTCTTGCATTTTTGCTTCTCCAGTTTTTCAAACCCGTGCGGGGAAGGCGGTGGCCAGGTGTTTTGCCAGGAGACACAAGTAGTTTTTTTACGCGGCTCCTCCACCTTCTTGCGTATTTCTGGTAGGGTTTCCTTCCCCTCTTTCTGTTTCTGGGTATATCCAGTTTATGCTACGCAACTTTTGTGGTGTGCA
>JAHQXB010000081.1 GCA_029856435.1 Candidatus Jordarchaeia archaeon | reverse complement strand
GGGATGCGGATGCAGGCTAAGGCAAGGTCACCACAAAAATTCAGCCCCCCGGAGTATTGTTTAAACATTTGGGGAAATTCAGCTTATGTGGGGACATCTGGCGTTATATGCTTCCTTTCTTGGAAGGGAGGTTTATTTTGGGTTCTTTTCCCTGGGCGTTTAACGGTTTCCAAAAAGGTTCAGATAGATTTTTATTTCGGGGTTGGGGGCCGTATCGTCCTTTATCCGTTTGCGACAGCTAAGTATACACATACTGCACTATTTTGATTGTGTTTATTCAGTGAATGTTTGAATACGCAGTTTTGATAATTATTAGTATTTTGGATTTTTGGAAAGCATGAAAAACTGGGGTCTCTGTGCATTATTTGTATTGTGCTGGTGTAAGGGTTTGGGCTGCTCATTTCTATAATTCGTTCAATGGTTCTGCATGGATGTTGACTTCTTCTACTTGGGGGATTTTCTTTTTTATTTTGAACTCTATTTTTGTTGTCAGTGTATGTACTTCCTTTATGGGCATATTTTCGTCCAGTACGCAGTGAAGGTACACATGAAATTTGTTCTTAACCTTTCTGATTCGTACCTTGTGGCATCTGCCAGAACCAATTATGCTCTCTACAACTTCTTTGATTTCTATGCCCATTTTCTTTGATTCCTCTGTTACATCCACATATTCGACCGGTGTTTTGTCCGCTGTTTCTAGATGTATGTTTACCTCCTCCACGTCGGGTATTTTCTTTCTGATTTCGTTTTCTAGATCGTGTGCAAGTTTGTGTGTCTCTTCAAGTGAGAGTTTTGGAGGCACCTCAAGGTGGAGGTCAATGTATTTTTTCTTTTTAACCTCGTGGACGTGAACATCATGAACTTGGAACTCGTTTATCAGGGCCAGATTCCTGATTTTTTGGGTTATTGGTTCCCCACGCAACTCTGTGGGTTCGGTGTGGACTACGATGTCGGAGTTGGGAAAAATTTCTTTTACTCTTTTCTCAATTGCGAGTGATATGTCGTGAGCCTTCTTTAGCGAATCTGACTGATTTATTGAAGCATTCACATCCACAAAATATTTCGGTCCCGATTGGCGTACCCTCACTCGTGAACATTCCTCTACTCCCTCTGTTTCGCAGACCACTTTCTTCACCATTTCTGATACTCCCTTAGGGGCTCTGTCCAGAAGGGCGTCCAAAGTTCTCCTCCCCAACCTATAACTCACAAACATCACAATGAAGGCCACACAGAGAGCCGCCACAGAGTCCGCATAGTGCAAAAGGCTAAAACTGAGCCCCTCGGACAAAAAGTAAAACTCGACAGAAAGGAATTGGAGCTGGTGCAGTATTGGGGATAAACCCGTATTATCGGCAATCCAGACCAAAACAAGGCCAATAATAACCACGGAGGAGCTCCAGATATCCGTCCTGAAGTGCAGTGCATCCGCCTCCAAAGCTTGACTATTATATTTTCTGGCAACCCGGTACAGGGCTCTTGAACGTGAAAAATCAACAACAATTGAGATGGACATCACCAGAAAAGTCCACACGCTTGGCTCAACCGCAACTCTGGTGAAAAAAATCCTATTTATCGCCTCATAAATAATCCACCCACAAGTAATAAACAGTAGCAGCGTCTCAACAAGAGCAGATAAATTCTCAATTTTCCCATGACCGTACTGATGATCCACATCGGCGGGTCTAATAGCAGCCCGCACCGCAAGAAAAGTAATAGCAGCAGCAACCAAATCCAATCCAGAGTGTGCAGCCTCTGACAAAATGCCTAAACTCTGTGAGAGCCACCCCACCACAAATTTCAAAGTCACCAATAAAATAGCAGCTAGAACTGAGCTTAGAGCAACAAGACGCATTTCGCGATGAGCAGTAACTGACATTTTCACCCACAAAAAAGAAAAAAAATCAAAATCTTTTAAGACTTTCCTAACCCTTAAAATCCGAACTTGTTCAAAAAATTGTTGTTTCAGGGCTCGGACTGGCTTTTCCACCCGGGTGTAAACGGGTGACTCGAATTCCAAGGCAGAAATATACCCTAAAGGAAGGCTTTAAACCCCACCAACCCTTGGAGACATTGCAACCAAACCGCGGAAAAGACTTACTTTTTTTAACAAGTTCTTAAGATCCAAAAACCCTAAATATAAAAGGCATCACGTAATTATATCCAAAAAATATTAACCCTATTTTAATCTTCAGGCATTTCATTTAAATTAAAATACATTTTCATACATTCTGTAATGCGTCAAGAGCATGAAGGTTTCTCCAGAACGCTTTTGTGTGTATGTCTTTTAGACCACCCCCGTAATGGAAGTTGGTAGGTAGGGAAGTACAGAAGAAATTTCAATTATAAACAAAACTGCTAAGACGGCTACACCACCTGGTCTATATCCCATTTAGTTCCCTCCACATTTTTTAGATGAATTCCATAAAAATAAATTAAATATATTAGCATACTTATTTATGTTTACATTTTTTTATATAAAGTTTATTGAAAAAAATAATTATCGTCTTTTCAAAACCATCAACAACATATAAATTTGGCGCACACTGCGTTTTCAGGCAAGGAGTCTGCCGTTTATGATGTGCTGTTTTTTTATATCCTTGTGAGCAAAAACTAACCATAGTAATTGTGGGTAATGCATAGCATTCTGGGCTTGTTGGGAATCGGCTGCACGGCACATGTGTATGTTTTTTTGAAGAATGATGGATTTAATGGTTTTTCTTTAACGTTAACAGTTAGAGTCAAGTTAACAAACTTTCTAAATATAAGCAGTTTAAACACCCCTTACCTGATTTGGAGTTTTATGAAGGAGACGGAGCCGAACAAATCCATATGGACTCTATGCTATCAAATATATTTATATAAGTTGTATGAGAGACCTAGGATGTTTACAATTTTTTAAATTATCCTTAGGGGGCTTATTTATGAGTAAAAAGGTGTTAATTGCTTATGGTAGCCGTTATGGGAGCACTGAGGAGATTTCTCAAGAGATTGCAAAGGTTTTAGAAAATCAGGGCTTGGAGGTTCAAATTGTGGATCTTAAGAAGACCAAGTCAAAGGATTGGCCTCCCATAGAGCCCTTTGACGGAGTTCTAGTTGGTTCCGGGATAAGGATTATGAAGTGGGTGAGGGAACCCCAAGAATTTCTCTCGAAACATAAAGGGGAATTCCCAAAGAAGAAACTTGGCATATTTATTAGTTCAGGGTTTGCCTCCATTCCTGGAAACCGTGAAAAGGCCAAGCAGGACTGGATTGAGAAAGTCATGGAAAAAGTGGGGGTAAAAGCTGACCTCTACGATGCTTTTGGCGGAGTTTTCGATTTTTCCCAATCCTCAAGAATGGGCGGTTTGGACAAGAGAATGCTTAAGATGGCGGCAAAAGGGATGTCTAAAGAGTTTGATATGAAAATTGATGAAAAGGGAAGAAACGATTTCCGAGACTGGAACCAGATTCGCAGCTTCGCAGAAAAATTCGCGAAATTAGTTAAATCCTAAAAATTGCAACTCATTCCCAAAAAATTAGAAATATTCCCAACAATATTATAGCCAGAAAAATTTCCAACTGTTGAATGGTGGAGTATGTTCAAAGTTTACAACGCATAGCAGTTATTGAGTGCACCTTTATCGCACTCTTAAATTAAAACAAGTATCGTACACTGTTTACCTTTAAATCAGATCCTCGAGAAAAATGAGTTTCACATCAAAAGGCAACTTTCACATGTTGACTCCTTTTCTTTTACTGCAAAAAGTGCTGGTGCGGAAATATATTTAGCTAAACCGAGAGTGAAACAATCAGCCAAGGAGATTTTTCGCTAGCACCCGGCTGCGATTCTAAAAATATTTTCTAAATCTTCAACTATAAGCTTATCTAGATTCAATTAAGCCTTCAGCTTCTGTAAGCCAAGATCCACCCAATGTGTCTGCAGAGAATATTAGCGCTTCTTCTAATGTAACTTAAGTTAAAAAGCTGTTGGCGAGAAGGCCCCGGTGATGTAGAATTGTTCGGTTTCGCCTCAAAAAAGGGGTGTTTATAGGGCTTCTTTCACGGTTTGGAGCCTTATTAGGGAGATGGAACCAAATAAATCTGCATCACCAGAAGGCCCCCGACCTTTGCCGGGGATGAATCGCCAAAAAGCTCATAAAATATGTGTTAATGAATATGTGGAGACCCAGCCAAGGGAGTGAAAATGAAGCGCACTGAGACATTGGTAGGATGACTAAGTATAGGCACTGTCTATAATGGAGGGCACGTTAACTGGGCGGTGGCACACCCATTAGAGGTTCAAATACGAGCTTCCAAGAATCCCCCAACTTTTAGTCGCCGGGGGAGTGTCAAATGCTTCTTCCAATAATTCGGGTCTCCTCCTCTCCTGCACAATCAAATTTATTATAACGTTTTAAGTCCACCTTTTCCCCCATTTTGACTGTAACTTGGTCATTTCTTTTAATGGCTCTTTTTTTAGCAGATTCAGAAATAGAGATTGTCTTACGCCTCATAAATATTTACCCGACCTAAAAACTCTCGTAATCCAAATAGTAATATTCAATATATAAATTTCGTTCAAATTATAAAGTGATGCATCCTAAACGCGAAAATCTGACCTAATAAGCTCTATGAAAAAACTCCTCTAAATATTTAAAAACCCCCGGCTTCCAATTGTCTTAATTTGTGTGGCTGTCTCAAATGTTATTAATTGGGCTTCGTTAACCAGCATAGCCTCATATGGGAAGCTACTAGTGTGAGTGATCGAAGATAACAAACTAAATAGAAAGTTATTATTGTAAATTTAGTATTTAAAAGTCTGGAAATAGCCTTATTCGGAAAGTGGTGAACTACCACCCTTTGAGAGGGGTGGCTTCTTAGGTCGTGCCTTTAAAAACGGTTCCAGATTTTGTTGTAGGATTGGTGCGGTGTTTACTTCTTTGAGCGAAGTATGGATTTAATTAAGTTGTCGGCGGAAAAGTCTCCCTCTGTTAGTGTAGCTAGGGAGGTGTCCTCGCCAATTAGCTTTTCCCGAATGGCGGTTACTGAAAGTCCCCTCTGTGCAAGATTTTCAGCTTTTCGTGATAGGTCTTCCAGATAGCCTATACATGTTTGTAGTGCTTTACGCCCATCGGATACTATTCTTCCCAGTGCGGTGAATAGAATAAGCCTCTTGGTTGGTAGTTCAGCAAGTTTTTTCATTGATTGGATGGTTTCTATAACATCTTCGTGTGGCCGGAAGGCTTTTGGTTTCTCTGTTACAAAAAGGTCGCCGGTGAAGCACCAGCCCTTCTCGGGTTCCAGTAAAGCCACGTGGCCTATGGAGTGACCGGGGGTTTCTATTACTTGGAAGCGGTAGTGTTCTGTTTCTATCCTTTCTGATAGTGGGAAAACTTGGGTTGGTTCTGGGTAGCCCCAAACCACTTCCTGATATTTGAGTAGTTTGGGAACCTGATTAATTAATGGAACAGCTTCAGGGTGCGCAAATATTTTGATTCCAAACCTTTTTTGTAGAAGATAATTTGCGCCAATGTGGTCCTCGTGGTGATGCGTATTGACCGCAAACCTCACATTTTTGCCCTCTAAGAATTCTACTAGCTCTTCAGCCGTATGCCTGGGACCAGTATCTATTAGGAGCCCGTCCACTAAGTAGACAGCAGCCCAATAAAGAGGCCGCCCATCCATGGTTTGACTCAACTTTATTTGCGTCACTTCCTCAAAATGATTGACCTCAATCATTTGGAAACCTCTGCGCTTACCGTTGTGGGATTTGTAGATTTTCATCCCTTCCCTCTCACCTTTATCATTAGGGGTTCATGGAGGGCTTTCGCCGCCAACGGTAAAGGACGGCACATGGGATGTTTTGCGGCTATGTTCC